>NZ_WVRF01000005.1:0-281434 GCF_013110775.1 Ruegeria sp. HKCCD7296 | reverse complement strand
CTGATCCTCCTAAGCCAATCAAACGCTCGTGTTCCAAATCATTCGATGACGGACACTCAGCGTTTAGGGTCAGGTGCGCTGGAAATAGCTTTTCCGGCGGCCGTCGCGACCGGGTGTGTCCGCTACCCTTCTCTGCTCTCGAACTCCGCCCGCAATTGCTTAGCCTCTTCCTCTAGCTCTCGCTGTGTCAATAGAATTGACGGACGGCCAGGTTTGCGCTCGGTCTCTTTGTCCAGCTCAATAGTCTCTTGGTCGTCTTGCAAGTGACCATCGCTTGACAACAAAACTGCGATCCAACGGACGGCTTGGACTTCAGAACAGATTACCATAGTGACAACCATCATCGGAATTGCGAGGAATGCGCCCATGCCGCCCCAAATCGTCGCCCAGAACGTTAGCGAAACCATAACCATAAACGTGCTGAGATTGAGTGACTTTCCTTGCATCGAGGGTTGGATCACGTTTGCAATGAATTGATCAGCAGCGCCATATCCAAACAGTACGATCAGGAAAGGCGTTAGGTTGTCGAACTGTATCAAGGCTACGAGTGAAGGAAGTGCGACCCCAATAAAAGCGCCGATATTAGGAATAAACCCGGCAACGAAAACTGTCAGGGCTAGAAGCGGTGCAAAATCAAGGCCAACCAATGTGAAGATGACAAAAGCTACCGCGCCGCTCATCGCGCTGGTAACTGCATTGACCCACATATACTGCTTCACACCAACTGAAATTCTGTCCAGAACTTTTTGGGCACGGTGGGCTTCTTCTTTACTTGCAACCAGCCTCGGCAGCTTTCCCACCCATGCCAAACGTTCACCTACGAGAAAAGCAAGGTACAGAGCAACGAGGCCGATTGTAGACATGGCGCCGCCAAGTTGGCCCATAACCGCTCGCACCCAAGACCCTATTTCGATGTTTTCCACCGACTTTAGACTAGCTTCAACGACTCTGGGGCCCAGAAACTGTTCCAGTTTCTCCATCAGGTTCATTAACCGTTCCTGATATCTTGGCAGCGCTTGTTGTACGTCCTCGGCTGAAAACGAGATGATAACGCCAAGAGCAACTAGCGCTCCGATGATTACAATGACGCTGACGAGTTGAGCCAACCAAGTGGGCGGGGACAAGCCTAGCCAACTCGTGCGGCTGATTTTGTCGACGAGCGCTGAAGAGAGGATGAACAGTAGACCGGCGATTGCCAGAGGGACCAAGAATCCCCGGCCTAACCACAAGAACCCAACCAGGAGAGCCATAGTCCCCATCGCGAAAAACCAATCTGAGACAAGTGTCTTGTTTAGATTGTTTGAGGTCATTTGGTGCCGCACGTATGTCTGGTTCTGCATCGCATTAGACTTGCCGCGGACTTCCGGCGCAAGTTTTAAACTGGAAGCGCCATCTGGGCTCCAGGTTAGGTCAATCGAAAACAAGCCACCAACTTCTTGGTTCTATCCAAAGGTCATAATTGGCATTGCCAGCTACTAAGATAAGTGTGCCAAAATCCGACGCCCTGTGTTCATATGAGACCGCTGGAAGTTTGGTGTAATGCTGTGTTGGAGTTAGGACGCCCTTATGTCTGGTGAAATTATAGTTGTCGTAATCATACTGCTGGAAATGGTAGCGATTTACTGTGCAGTTCTAGCTGTCCGTCATGCACGGACACCACAAGGCTCTGTTGCTTGGGTCGTGTTTCTGATCACAGCCCCTTACATTGCTGTGCCAACGTTTTTGTTCCTTGGGTCTTTCCACTATGAAGGCTATCTGACAGGCCGTCGCGACAGCGATGAAGTGATTTCAGGCTTGGAGGGATTCAAGCAGCAGTTTCCTCCCACCAGAACTGAAAACCAGAGTATTTACAGAGCATTAGAAAAAATTGGTGACATACCTGTAGGTTCAGGTAGCGACTTGGATTTGCTCATTGATGGAGAAGCAACCTTTACCTCCATATTCGAAGCTATTGCTTCTGCCAAAAGCTATGTTCTGGTTCAGTCTTACATCATTAACGACGACAAGATCGGGCGCCACCTACGAGATGTTCTTTTGGATAGGGTTCAAGATGGCGTTTCTGTGCGATTGATCTATGACGCTGTCGGCTGCGCCAAGCTTCCCAAAACCTATCTTCAATCTCTGTCCAACGGAGGAGTTCAAGTCGTAAACGCTCATGCATACGGCGGCCCGAAAAGCCGGTTTCAGATCAACTTCCGCAACCATCGAAAAACTGTAGTGGTCGATGGAGAGGTTGGGTTCACGGGCGGTCTGAACATGGGCGATGAGTACATGGGCGAAGACCCGAAATTTGGTTCATGGCGGGACACCCACGCGCGGCTTACCGGCCCCATTGTTTTGCAACTGCAACTGATCTTCGCTGAAGACTGGCACTGGGCAACACGCGAAAACCTGATCAGCGAACTCGATTGGGATGTGAAGAAAACAGAAGCCGATAAAGACGCCGTCATCATCGCGACCGGGCCGGGTGATGCCTTTGATACCGGGAGCTTCTATTTTTGCACATTGATCAATGCAGCAACTGAACGTCTCTGGATCGCGTCACCGTATTTTGTCCCTGAGAATGACATTCTGACGGCGCTCAAACTTGCAGCCATGCGGGGGGTAGATGTGAAGCTTTTGACTCCTGAAGTTGTCGATCACACTATTCCTTGGTTAGCCGCTCTCGCCTACTTCGATGAGGTCATGGATGCTGGCGTCGAGGTCTGGAGATACAACGACGGCTTTATGCACCAGAAGGTGGTTCTTGTTGACGACATGATATCCTCAGTAGGAACCACCAACTTGGACAATCGGTCTTGCCGTCTGAACTTCGAGGAGACAGCTGTGGTCTTTGACGAACAAACTGCGTCTGAAGTTGCAACCATGTTTGAGGCAGACTTCGCAAGATCGTTCCTATTGAAAGAAAGGCTTGCTGACCGTGGATTCAAGCAGCGCCATGGTGCCCCTCTGGCTCGCTTGTTTAGTCCACTGTTGTAAGAAGTCAGAAAGCGTTCAAGTCGCTTGACTTTGTTGCCTGTTCTGGCACCTTTTGGATAACCTAAACTGTATTAGGACAAGCGCTAATGGATTTAACGTCACTCATGAAAGAGCTCCAGCAACGCCGCGACGAACTGAAGCTGCAATTGCATCTTGCCTCAAAAGAAGCAGAGGACGAATGGACAGAACTCCAAGCCGACTGGGACAAATTTCTGAGCAAATCAGAATTTGACAAGTCTGCTGAAGAGGTGGGCGAAGCAGCGCGTTCCCTCGGCCTCAAGATGAAAGCAGCATATGACCGAATGAAGAAGGCTACGTAGATTGCTGTGCCTTTGACAAAGGCAAGCTAGTCATAAGCGCCTGTAACCTCAGAGATCTTCAATGATCTAGCGTCGCCATTTGCCCGAAGGTGTAGGCTCTGGGTCGGGTAAGCAAGTTCAGTTTCTGCATCGCGGGTTATCCTGAGGATTGCTAATGTCAACCGCTCTGTGACCTGAAGCAACTCCTCCCAGGTCGGTCCCTTAGTCCATACGTAAACAATGATATCAACGGAGCTTGGCCCTAGCTCACTCACGTAGATGTATTTTGGTGCACCATCGCCAGTATCAAAGTCGCCTGATTTAAGATGGTAATCTCTGATACCGTCGCGCACGGCTTCTATCTGTTTTTGGGTAGACGAAAGCACCAAGGGAACTTTTAGATACACACGTCGCCGCTTCAGCCGTGAGTAATTGAGAACCGTGGCATTAGCTAAGTCCGAGTTGGGGATATGTCTGGGTATCTGATCAAATCCCACAATTTTGGTTGACCTTAGGTCAATCGCCTCAACAGTTCCAAAAACGTCGCCACCAATAGCTATGGTATCTCCTGTTTCGAAGCGCTTCTCGCTAATGTTAGTCATGCCAGCCACGAGATTGCGCACTAGGTCCTGAGCAGCGATGGCTAACCCTGCTCCTAAAACCCCAACTCCTGTCAGTGCGCCCGAAATGTCCACTTGCCAAACACGCAACAACGACGTCAAGCCAAACAGCAGAATGGCGAATTGCATGACACGCTGAACCCAGCCCGTTTCTGACGGAACCAAAGACAATTTGTCAGTCCACAGCAAGGCCGCGAACGGGCCGCTTAGTCGATACCATGCGCCAAAGACCGCGATAATCGCGACAGAGCCAAAGATACGTTCTAACAAGAGCTTTGCTACTCCATCTGGTACTAACACTTGAGTCGCAGCAAACAGAGCAAACGCGGACACAAGGATCTCAGATGCAGACCTTAGCTGGGCATTGACTTCGTCTGGAAGTGATACCGAAAAACGATCCAAAATCTGCCTCAGCAGCTTTAACCCAAGTGCGGCGATCTTACGACGAAGACCAACAAACAGAGCGCAGATTAGCACCGCCCAAACCAATTGGTCAGGGTACACGGTTGCCATCCACCCATTGAGGCTAACTGTGACTGAAGCCACAAAGGTCTCGAACGATGTTGTGCTTAAATCCATTCGGTCTACGCTGTGCACCCTGGGCCTGCAAGAGTGGTGCAAAAGCACCTGCTTGACCATAGGCAGTGGTGTCTGTCGGCGCAATTGACTATATCCACCGGCACTATTTTCGAACGGTTGAGCGGTGCCCTCCTAGTTCTTTTTCCAACCGAGCGCTGAGCTCAGTACCAAAACACTATTGCGGCAGATTGGTTTGGAAAACTCTCCGCCGCGGAACTAGCGCCAAAATTGTGGAACGCCTTTTTTGATTTGGTCCTCAGGACACGAAGCTCACAAAATCATGTTTTTTCAGTAGTTTTTCCCGCCTCGGCTCGCATTCAAAGTTTTTCAACACAATCGCCTCAGGGTTAACACTCGAAGCAGTGCGTCTCGCACGCTTACATTGGCTCCAGATCGTTTAGTTTCCAACTATCGTTTCGGTAGGCCTCCGTCGGGCCGTAAAATCGAAAAAGTAAGAAGTAGTTCGCAGCGCCCGTGGTCGGGAGATAGTTAACTCCCTCGTTTAAAACCTCGGGGCCAAAGTAGACGTCCACGCTGCCATCGTGGTTGACTTTGGGCGTCGGGTTTTCTGTCGAGACCAGCCCGATTGGGTCCGCTCCACGGATGTAGGAAGCTGTCGCTACATCGTACACGAGAATAGACCAGAACTGCTCGACCGGGACATCGGCAGGAACAGTCATTCGATAGCTTTTGTCGCCTTCCAATGCTTCACCAAATTTGTCACGCGTTACCATCAAGTACGCCGTGGCTGAGCCGAGCTTCACTGGGGGCGCAATGTACGTGTAGTAAGTGAAGGCCCGATCATCGATAAAGACCTTGTTCTCGTCTTCGTAGGTCATCATCGTTTGGATCATTGAGTTTGCAACTGGTTGCGTCCATTGCGTTTCGCTGCCCCACCTGAGAGGAGGTATTACAGTCAATTTATTCTGCAATTCCGCGTGAACACGGGCCATCACATCGTCAAGAATTGCCCGTTCTCCATCGGAGGGATCAAAAGCCCCACCTCGTTCAATTCCGAGGCTGCTCAACATACCCATGGGGTATTTATCGACCTCGCGAACCTCTTCGTGATTTACTATTTCCTGCAAACGGTCGAAGAAGCTGCTGTCGAACGGAAACTGCGCAGAGTACAAAACATCGTAGATGTCCATGTGTGGCAAACGCTCATCGCTGCCGTAGGGATATTGTTGGATGCCTGCACGTATGTATGCTTCTGCACCTTCGAGGGTCGCAGGCTCGAGATCAGGCGTGATTATCCGTAGAGTCCCGTAACCGCGATAGGTTTTGAGAGGCACCGGCAGATATCCTTCCGGCACCTTGGCATCAGTGCCTGCGGCATAGATGAAGTACTTACCGCCTTGGCCTTTGTCATCGCCATTCGAACCGACATCAACAACCGGTCGCTGCCAAACATCAAGGAATGTGCCAAAGATGCTATATCTCTGAGTCGCAGCTGGAAGCTCAACCACCACTGGGCCGTCCTTGACATCATAAATGAGGTTAACGTAAGGCGTTGAGTTGTTCGGTGTCGGAGACTGGAACTTCCAATTGGGGGGTTGAGAAAAATAGGCGACTTGGTTGAGTTTTTGGCCTGCGTCTAATGCTCCGGCAATCATCTGGTTGCCAGCGACGAGCGGCTGCGCCCAAACAGCGCTCTCGTATGCACGACGTTCAAAACGCTCCCTCTCAAAATCCCGTTCTTGCGCAGACAACTGTCCGATGTTTATCGCTATCGCCAGAAAAGTGGAAAGGGTGCAGCTTATTGTCCGCAATGCGCAGAGCGCGCACTTCCGCTTCTGACAAATGATCCGCGACAACAGTCGGTACGGAATTCAACCCCAGGGCCTTAGCGGCCTCATAGCGGCCATGACCCGCGATGATTGTGCCCGAACCATCCAACAGGATCGGAGTGACAAAGCCAAACTGGGCCACCGATGCTTTCAGTTTGTCGACATTCTTGGCCGCGTGCACGCGGTTGTTGTTGGCGTAGGGCTTGATCTGGCTGATCTGGGATTGGATAACTTTTTCGGCCATCCAGATAGGCGTATTGGACGCCCGAACGTCGCTGTGTGTGTTTTTGGCAGGCATAACCGCCTCCTTTTGCGTGACGCCGCGCGGACGTCGAGATGGAGGGATCGCGCTGGAAAATCGGAGAGAGCACAAATCGCAACTCCCCGGACCAATCGATCCGAGACGTTGCTCCTTTGAATGCTCTCTGCGGAAACCTGTGTTTCCAATGAGTGCTGCCTGCGGGAGCAGTTTCCCGCCCTGATAGTCCGGGCGATTAGGTCGAATGTAGGTGCCATCAATACGAGACGCAACCCCCCAAACTAAAAGTAACCAATTAAGATTGTTGACGAATAATCGGGGGTACGCCAGCAACGCCCTTCAAAACACACGCCTCAAGTAATCGCTTCAGAAAGAGCTGGACTGTTGCCGTCAACCACGCATCACTGAACCCACGCCCGAGCCATTCGGGCGCTCCTCGGTACCGGGGTTCGGCATCTAGCCAGCCCCAAATCAGAGGAGACAATACATGTCCAAGCGGAAGCAAACCAAAATTGACAAAGTGCAACACTTGTTGCGCCGCCCGAGCGGCGCCAGCCTTGAGGCGCTCTGCAAAGCAACGGGATGGCAGCCTCATTCGGTCCGAGCAGCTCTAAGCGGTCTGCGGAAAAAAGGCGTCACAATTGAACGGCGGACATCCGACAAACCAAATGGACCATCCACATATCATCTGGCGGCGGGAACTGGAGAAGCGTCATGACCAAGACGAGCGATGTCGCCGATCTCGCCGCCATGGGTCGATCGGATCTGGTCACGCTTTGGCAGCAACTGTTTGATCAACCCGCCCCCGCCATGCTCAGCCAACCCTTTCTGCGCCGCTTTATCGCCTTTGAGATGCAGTCCCGCCGTCATGGCAGGCTACCCCGCCAGGTCAAAGCCACGCTGGAAAAGGGCTCTGGGAAGAAACCCCGGCCTACATGCCCTGCCCTAAAACCCGGCGGGCGCCTGCTACGCGAGTGGAATAGTGTGACCCATGTAGTCGACGTTACAGAAGACGGCTTCACTTGGAACGGTCGGTCCTATCGCTCACTCTCGGCCATCGCCCGAGAGATTACCGGCGCGCATTGGTCAGGGCCGCGTTTCTTTGGGCTCACCGGCAAGGCGGCCAAATGAGCCCGCGCCGTAAAATCCGATGCGCCATCTACACGCGCAAATCCTCAGAAGATGGTCTGGATCAGGACTTCAATTCGCTGGATGCGCAATATGAGGCCTGCGCGGCCTATGTCGCAAGCCAGCGACATGAAGGCTGGACCCTGTTGTCCGGGCGCTACGATGACGGTGGCCTGTCGGGCGGCACCCTAGAGCGACCCGCCCTTCAGCGCCTTCTTGAAGAGATCGATGCCGGGCGTATTGACATGGTGGTGGTCTACAAGATTGACCGGCTGACCCGGTCGCTTGCCGACTTCTCTAAGCTGGTCGACCGGCTGGAACAGGCAAACTGTTCTTTTGTGTCCGTCACGCAGGCCTTCAATACCTCATCTTCCATGGGCCGGTTAACGCTGAATGTGCTGTTGTCCTTTGCTCAGTTTGAACGGGAAGTCAC
Source organism: Ruegeria sp. HKCCD7296 (assembly GCF_013110775.1). Classification (NCBI taxonomy): domain Bacteria; kingdom Pseudomonadati; phylum Pseudomonadota; class Alphaproteobacteria; order Rhodobacterales; family Roseobacteraceae; genus Ruegeria; species Ruegeria sp. HKCCD7296. The sequence goes on along the minus strand of NZ_WVRF01000005.1, from coordinate 273,347 downwards.
CGCCGAACGTATTCGCGACAAGATTGCAGCGTCGAAGAAGAAGGGGCTTTGGATGGGTGGCAACCTGCCTCTGGGCTATGATCGCCACCCCGATCCGAAGGCAAGAACGCTGGTGGTGAATGAAGAGGAGGCCAGAACGGTCCGGCATCTCTTTGGGCTTTATGACGAGCTTGGTTGCCTGCGCAAAGTAGAAGAACGGGCAACGGCAGAAGACCTGCGGTCAAAACGGGTTGTTCGGACAGATGGCAGTGTGAAGGGGGATTGTCCGCTGTCACGGGGTCAAATCTATTACCTGCTGCGCAATCCGGTCTATCTCGGAAAAATCCGCCACAAGGATAAGATCTGGGACGGACAACATCCGGCGATCATCGATCAGGACATCTGGGACCGGGTGCAGGAAAAAATGCGACAGGCCTCCAACCGCTCGCGGGCACGCGGCGACTCCGATGCGCGCCAACACTCCACTGACCCCGGGGCCTGGCTCACCGGTCTGCTCTATGACGAAACTGGTGATCGGTTGACGCCGACCCACACCACGCGCAAAGGCCGACGGTTGCGCTACTATATCTCCAATCGACTGATCTCAGGCGGCAAGGATATCTCTGGCTGGCGACTGTCCGGCCCAGCGCTGGAAAACGCGGTCATTGATGTCATCGTCAGACATTTGCAAGACGCCGCCGCGGCGCACCAAGTACTGGCGCAGCCGGAGGCCGGGTCAGCCGAGGCAGTTCAGACTTCAGTTGCGGATTTAGTAACCCGGCTTCTAGGCCATGGCTGTCAGATCGGCGCTGCTCTTCTGGCCAAAGGCAAACTTGCACGAGGACAGATCGACCTCGAATTTAACCCCAAAACTCTGGCAAGCGCACTTGGCATCGCGGCCGATCATCTGCACCCGGATCTCACCCACGTCACCGCATCTTTCGATCTGTGCCGCCGCGGCGTCGAGGCCAAGGTCATCGCCGGAGACATGGCACCCCAACCTGATCCCCACCTCCGGTCCATGCTGATCCGCGCCCATGGCTGGGCCCGTGATCTGAAGGCCGGAGTTCAACTGATGGAGATTGCCCGCCGCGAAAGCGTCCCTGACGCCTTCATCCGCACCCGTGCTCAGCTCGCCTTTCTCTCACCAAAGATTCAAACGGCGATTCTCGACGGGAGCCAGCCGCCCGAACTCACACTCAAGCGTCTGGTCAGCGTGACCCACCCACTTGAATGGTCCGAACAGGAACGCCTGTTCGGCTTCTGACATCTCCAGCTCCTGCGTCCCTGATACAGACTTCGCCCTCCCTGATCCGGCGGAACAATTCCCTGTTCGCACGAGGAAATTCCCTGTTCCACCTTTTAGGGAATTTGCAACATAAACCTCTGAGAAACATACAGTTCTGATAGAAGAAATGACGGAAGTCAGTCCCGGTTTGCGAATATTCCCTGTAAATTGCAGGTTATCAGGGAAATCCAGCCCAAAGCGACCCCGCTAAAATGCGACACTGAGACTCGCGCCTGAATTGTCCTCTGAATGTACGGTTTGCTTCGTCTCTGATTGAAAGCGCATGCGCCAACGCGCGGGAATTGCGTAACAATTCCGGATCAGAAAATACAACTGAAGTGAGACAGGTATGAGTGGCGGGGAGACAGGGATTCGAACCCTGGGGACGCTCTCACGCCCAACGGTTTTCAAGACCGCCGCATTCGACCACTCTGCCACCTCCCCGTTGAAGGCAGGGTCTAAGGCCAAGTTTGATCAGAGGCAAGTCGAAAACGGGAAATCTTGCCGAAGACTTTTCAGCGGTCTTTCCATGACCCTTCAGCCACGTTATGATTGACGTGAAAGACCGCAACAGGCTGGCATCCAGAACCAGCAGATCGGCAGCGGGGTTCGGAAAACGAAACCCCTTCAGGCAAGGGATAAGCAGATGAAGCGAGCGATCGAGACACGCCCGGGGCCCAAGAGGCTGGCGTTTCTAGCGTTATCTTTAACGATTTTGGCCGGATGTGAAGAGGCCTTGGGAACCGCGGAAACAGCGGAAAAGCCCGACGAGAATGAGGGCAAAATCGAGCTTTTTCCCCAAACGACCAGTGAGTCGCAACGCGATGTCGAAGCGCCCAACGTGTTCGGTGTGACCGAAGCAGGGCTTTGGGACGGGCGGCCCTCGCTGGGTGGGATTTGGGTTGCGCATCCAGACGTGACCCAACCCGAGCGCGTGGTGATCAAAAACACGGCCAACAACAAATCGGTAACTGGAGCCCTGTTCCGTCGCGAACGCAACTTGCCTGGCCCGGCGCTTCAGGTTTCGTCCGCGGCAGCTGAACAGCTTGGATTGTTGGCCGGTGCCCCCACAAAACTTAGTGTTGTGGCTTTGCGTCGTGAAAAGATAGAAGAACCCCCAGCTGACGAGACCCCACAGGCCGAAGATTCCGCAGAAGAAACCGTCACAGCCTCGGCCGATACGGCAACCGATGGCCAAAGCACAGGTGATCCTGAAAAGCCTGCTAAACGCAAGTGGTGGCAGAAGAAAGAAACCGCTGTGGCCGCGGCAGGTACAACGGCTGTTGTCGCGAGTGCCGCCGGCACAGAAGGTGACGCCGCAGCAGACGCAGATACCACCAGCGACTCCGCTGAGGCTTCAACATCAGCGAGTGAACAGACAGAAACCCCGGCTGAGAAACCTGCCAAACGGAAATGGTGGCAGAAGAAAGCACCAGCCGCAGCCGCTGCGGGAACCGCTGTGGCAGCGGCAGATGCAGCCACGGATGGCGCAGAAATTTCAGCCGAAGCTGCAGTGTCTGTGACCTCTCCGGCCTTGTCGGATGCGCCGGTCGAAGCCCCGGCAGAGAAACCCGCCAAGCGGAAATGGTGGCAAAAGAAAGATCCAGCCGCGATAACTGAAACACCGCTGGATCCGATCGATGGCGCTGCCGCCGCAATTGATGCGGCCGAAGCGACCCCAGCAGCAGCGGCAGCCGCCACAACCGCGACTACACAACTGAGCAAACCATTTGTTCAGATCGGAACCTTCAGCGTCGAGGAGAACGCGAACTCCGCTGCTCAAAAAGTGCGCAGGAACGGCATGTCCGCAGTTGTTCGGGAACTGAAAACAGCAAATAACACCGTCTGGCGGGTGCTGGTTGGACCTGCCGCAACCCGGGCCGAACGCAAAGCCATTCAGAAGGACGTAAAAGACCTTGGCTTCAAAGACGCGTTCACCGTATCCGACTGAAACAGGGAGACGCAGCATGTTAGCCTCGATGCGCACATCCGTTCTGGCCATGGGGATTGCCCTCATGGGCCTGCCCGCACACGCTTTTGATACTACAGCCCGCGCGGCTTATGTGATTGATCAGACCACCGGCACTGTTCTTCTGTCAAAAGACGCCGACCAGCCCCTGCCGCCCGCGTCGATGTCTAAGCTGATGACGCTCTATGTGGCGTTTGAAGCCCTGCGGGACGGGCGCTTGACGCTAAACGAAACCCTGCCTGTGTCTGAACACGCGATGAGCTATGGCGGCTCGACCATGTTCCTGAACACTCAGGATCGGGTCACGGTCGAAGACCTGCTGCGCGGCATCATCGTTTTGTCGGGCAACGATGCCTGCGTCGTTATCGCCGAAGCACTTAGCCCCGACGGAACCGAGGCCGGGTTTGCGCGGTACATGACCCAACGCGCGCAGCAGATGGGCATGAACAATTCCAATTTTGCCAACTCAAACGGCTGGCCTGCCGCCGGTCATATGATGTCAGTGCATGATCTGGCCGTTCTTGCGGATCGCTTGATTTCGGACTTCCCCGAATATTACCCTCTTTTCGCCGAGGAAGTTTTTGAATTCGACGGCCGCGCGCCGTCAAATGCCCGCAATCGCAACCCGCTGCTGAAGCTGGATATCGGCGCGGATGGTTTGAAAACCGGCCACACGCAAGAGGCCGGCTATGGCCTTGTCGGTTCTGCCAAACAGGGTGATCGGCGCGTTATCTTCGTGCTAACCGGCCTCGACACCACCGGCCAGCGTGCAGAGGAGGCTGAGGCCGTGGTTAACTGGTCGTTTCGAAATTTTGTCGAGAGGACAGTTGCCAACGCGGAAACGCCGATAGCCGAAGCCCAACTGTGGATGGGTGAGAAAAAGACCGTCGGGCTTGTGGCCGAAGGTGATCTGAACGTGCTCTTCCCGGTTCTGGGCACCCAAAATGTCGAGGCCGAAGTTGTGTATGACGGCCCAATCAACGCGCCAGTCCAAAAAGGACAGCAACTGGCTGAACTGGTGATCAAGCCCGAAGGACTGCCCGAGATCCGGCGCCCACTGGTGGCAGCCGAGGACGTGGCCGTCGGTGGCTTTGTCGTGCGGATGTTGACGGTTGGCGGCATCGTATTGAAAGACGTGATCAACAACCCGCTGGAGTCGATGTGACGAAAACGGGGTTATTTCTGACCTTCGAAGGCATTGACGGATCAGGCAAGTCGACCCAAGCGCGGATGCTGGCGGATCAATTACGCCTGCAGGGCCATGAAGTCGTGTTGACGCGCGAACCCGGCGGCTCTCCGGGGGCCGAGGAAATTCGCCGGCTTGTTTTGGAAGGCGACCCGGATCGGTGGTCGGCCGAGACAGAGTTGCTGTTGTTCACCGCAGCCCGCCGCGACCATCTGGAGCGCACCATCGAACCCGCCCTTGCGGCAGGTAAAGTGGTGATTTGCGACCGTTTCGCAGACAGCACGCGCATGTATCAGGGCTTGTCACGTGGCAACCTGCGCGGTCTGGTGGATCAGTTGCACAACCTGATGATCGGCCGGGAACCGGACATGACTTTGCTGATTGATATGGACCCCGAAACGGGCTTGTCACGCGCAAAAGGCAGGCAAGGCACCGAAGAGCGGTTTGAAGATTTCGGCCCCGATCTGCAAAAGAAAATGCGCGCTGGCTTTCTGGCGCTGGCTGACGAATTCTCGGGCCGGTTTCGCATAGTGGATGGCAACAGAGACATGGACAGCGTTGCGCAGGATGTGACAGATATCGTTCAAGCAGCTTTGCGGTAAACGATGAGTGACGACACCCCTTCCCCGGATCAGGTGCCGGGTGCACCGCATCCGCGCGAAACCGCGCGGCTTTTTGGCCAGGACGCAGCCGAACAGGCGTTTCTGACGGCCTACAATTCCGACAGGCTGCATCACGGTTGGTTACTGACCGGGCCGCGCGGCGTCGGCAAAGCAACGCTGGCGTGGCGGATCGCGCGATTTTTGCTGGCCACACCCCCGGCAGATGACGGCGGCTTGTTCGGAGCACCTCCTCCGCCCGAAACGCTCGGCATTGATCCCGATCACCCCGTGGCGCACCGAATACAGTCCGGGGCTGAGCCCGGGCTGGCCACTATCACCCGGTCACTCAACGAGCAGGGGCGATTACGCGGCGAGATTGTCGTGGATGATGTCCGCAAGCTAGGAAAATTCTTTGGTCTGTCTTCTGCCGATGGAGGCCGCCGCGTGGTCATCGTCGACTCTGCGGATGAAATGAACGTCAGTGCTGCCAACGCGCTGTTGAAGATGCTGGAAGAGCCGCCTGCGCGCACCACACTTTTGCTCGTATCGCACCAACCTTCGCGCCTGCTGCCAACCATCCGGTCGCGCTGCCGCACGCTGCGCCTTGGCCCACTGAGTCCGCAGGACATGCAAACCGCCCTGTCGCAAACCGGAACAGAAGTTCCCGCCCAGACTGAACACCTGGCCGCACTTGCGGCAGGATCAGTTGGGGATGCTGTGCGGTTAATCAATCTTGGCGGTCTGGACATTTATGCCGAGCTGGTCGCCATTCTGGGTACCCTGCCCCGTATGGACCGGCAACGCGCACTGGCGTTGGCCGAAGCCGCAGCACAACGCGGTGCCGCTGATCGTTTCGAGTTGTTGCTAACGCTAATCGACGTCGCCTTGTCACGGCTGGCCCTAACTGGGGCGACCGGCACACCACCCGTACCCGAAGCGGCCCCAAACGAAGGTGAAACGCTGATGCGTCTTTCGGCTTCCCCCGATCAAGCCCGCCGCTGGGCAGAAGTCGCCGCGACAATCACAGCACGCGCACGGCATGGTCAGGCGGTGAACCTTGACCCTGCCGCTCTGGTCCTAGATACGGTGTTCAAGATACAGGAAACCGCCGGTCAGAACAGATGAGCGACACCCCCCAGATTACCGACAGCCACTGCCATCTGGACCTCCCGGATTTCGACGGCCAGTTGGACGAGATCATCACGCGCGCAGCCGAGGCTGGCGTGACCCGTATGGTCACGATTTGTACCAAGCTACGCAACGAACCCAGCGTACGCGCGATTGCCGAGGCCTTTGCGCCCGTCTTCTATGCCGCAGGCACGCACCCGATGAGTGCGGCGGATGAGCCGATAGCGTCGGTCGACGAACTGGTTGCCTTGGCCCAGCATCCGAAATTCGTCGGTATTGGAGAGTCTGGTCTGGACTACCACTATACCGCTGACAGTGCGGAAGTGCAGAAACAATCCTTGCGCATCCATATCGAAGCGGCCCAGCGCACTGGCCTGCCCCTGATCATTCACGCCCGCGCAGCGGATGATGACATGGCCCGAATTCTGGCAGAGGAGTATCGCAACGCACCCTATTCCTGCGTTATGCACTGCTTCTCTTCTTCTGCCGAATTGGCCAAGGCCGCGCTGGATCTGGGCTTTTACCTGTCCATGTCCGGCATCACCGCCTTCCCCAAAAGCCAGGAGTTGCGCGATATTTTCGCAACTGCACCGGTAGACCGCATTCTGGTGGAAACAGACGCGCCCTATCTGGCCCCCCCACCCTATCGCGGCAAACGTAACGAACCCGCCTACACCGCCCACACTGCCCGGAAAGGGGCTGAGGTTTTCGGCATGGACTATGCCGCTTTTGCAGCTCAGACACAGGCCAATTTTGACCGCTTGTTCACCAAGGCCGCGCTGTATAAGGCCGCTGCATGACCGGGACGCGCTTTACTATTCTGGGCTGCGGTTCCTCGGGCGGCGTTCCACGGCTGGGCGGACAATGGGGTGATTGTGACCCCGAGAATCCGAAGAACGTACGCCGTCGCTGTTCGTTGCTGATTGAACGCGACGGGCCGGATGGAACGACTTCGGTTCTGGTCGATACCACGCCGGATATGCGCAGCCAGTTACTGGACACAGGCACCGGGCGGTTAGACGGTGTGGTCTATACCCATTCCCACGCGGACCATGTGCATGGAATCGACGACCTGCGCATGATCGTGTTCAACATGAAAACGCGCGTGCCGGTCTGGGCAGACGGTGACACACAGAACGCGTTGCTGGGCCGTTTCGGATACGCCTTCATTCAGCCTGAAGGATCCCCTTATCCTCCGATCCTGGACCTCAAATCTATTGATGGCCCGTTCGACATCGACGGCCCCGGAGGACCCATTTCACTGCGCCCGTTCAAAGTGAACCACGGTTCGATCGACTCTCTTGGCTTCCGCATCGGCCAGCTTGCCTATCTGCCGGATGTCGCCGAGATTTACGACGACGCCTGGCCCGAGATGGAAGGGTTGGACTGCCTGATCATCGACGCCCTACGCCGCTCCCCGCACCCTACCCACGCGCATCTGGAAAAGACACTGGGTTGGATCGACAAGCTGCAACCGAAACGCGCGGTGTTAACCAACATGCATATCGACCTCGACTATGCCACGGTTGACGCTGAAACTCCGGACTACATCACCCCCGCTTTTGATGGGATGGTGATCCATCAGGCGCAGTAGACCCCTGCCCCGCGCCATCGCAATACCGCAATACGCGCGCCGCATGGGGGCCATATGCTTCAGAGCCTGATCGATGTCATTCTTCCGGTCTTTCTGGTGATCGGTGCCGGGTACACGGCAACTCGGACAGGCTATTTCAAACAAGAGCATGTCGATGGGTTGATGAAATTCACCCAAGGCTTTGCGATCCCCTGCCTGCTTTTTCTGGCCATCGCACACCTGGACCTTAGCGCCAGTTTCGACCCCCGGCTGCTGGCGAGTTTCTATTCCGCTGCAGCGTTGTGCTTCACCGTGGGCCTCTTTGGAGCACGGATCATTTTTGGCCGAGACTGGGAAGACTGCGTCGCCATTGGCTTTTGTTGCTTGTTCTCCAACTCGGTCCTGCTGGGCCTGCCGATTACCGAGCGCGCCTATGGCCCCGAGAACCTGACAGGCAACTACGCGATTATCGCCTTCCATTCCCCGTTTTGTTACGGCGTTGGGATCACGGTGATGGAGGTCGTGCGCAATCGCGGCAACGGCGGTGTACATATGGCACGCTCGGTTCTGTCCGCAATGTTCAAGAACGCATTGATCCTGGGAATTGCGCTTGGTTTCCTGGTCAACCTGACAGGTTTGGTCATCCCTGCGGTGGTCGACGAAGCCCTTGGGCTTGTCACCCGCGCGGCTTTACCGGGCGCGTTGTTTGCTTTGGGCGGGGTCTTGGTCAAATACAAACCGGAAGGCGATCTGCGTACCATTGGTTTCGTTTGCTGCATCTCGCTGATGGTCCACCCCAGCCTAGTGTGGTTATTCGGAGCATCTACCGGCCTGCCACAGGATCTGTTCCGATCGGGTGTGTTGAATGCTGCAATGGCGCCGGGCTTTAACGCCTATATCTTTGCCAATATGTATGGCCGCGCCAAACGTGTTGCCGCTTCATCCGTCCTGATCGGAACAGCGACGTCCATTCTGACCGTCTGGCTTTGGCTGACCCTTCTGGGTTAACTGTGGTGTTGACTTCAGGTCGTGCCGTAACACTTATCGCAGAAAACAGCGGGAGTACCGAATGTCACACGCCATTATTGTCGCCCATGGCCAGCCTTCCGAACCGGACCCGGCAGAAGCGGCACTGGCTGCTTTTGCAGCCAAGGTCGACGCGTTGACAAGCTCTGTGACCGTGCATTCGGCAACACTTGCTAAACCCGGCGCGCTAGAGGCGCAACTGGACGGCCTACCCGAAAACACAGTGATCTATCCGCTTTTCATGGCAAAGGGTTGGTTTGTGACCAGTGCCTTGCCGAAACGGGTCGGGGACCACGCCGCGCGAATTCTTGACCCTTTGGGCATTGATCCCGATCTGCCCACGCTTACTGCGCAGGCGTTGCATGCAAAACTGCGGGAACGGAATTGGAAAGCTTCGACAACTGACCTGGTGATCGCGGCGCACGGGTCAGGCCGCAGCCGCAACCCTTCGGCGGTGGCCAACGAATTTGCAAGACAGCTTGGCACGCAAGTTGCCTTCCAATCCATCCGCGTTGGTTTTGTCGAAGAACCGCCCTCGATTGCCGAGGCAGCACACGATGCGTCAGATCAGGCGATTTGCCTGCCGTTCTTCGCCTGTACCGGCGGGCATGTCCTAGAGGACGTCCCCGATGAGCTGGCGCGCGCCAAGTTTAACGGAACCGTTATGCCCGTCGTCGGGGAGCTTGCACCCATCCAGCACCAAATTGCAAAGAAGGTGACTGAGGCGTTCGCGTCAGTCTAACGCTCAGGGTCGCGCGTTGGTCAGTGTCGAATACAAACGATGACAGGACCGACCGTCGCGTTTCGCTTGGTACAACGCTAAATCAGCGGCATGCAGAATATCCGCCGCTTTAAGCACTTGGAACTGAGTGGACAAAGCTGTGCCAATACTGGCCGACACACTGCATTTCTGGTTTTGAAAAAGCATCGGTTCGTTCAAACGCTGGATGAGGCGGCCTGCAATTGCCTCCAACGTGTCTTCCCGCGTCAGGCCTTTGAAAACGATAACAAATTCGTCTCCTCCGACACGGGCAACCGTATCGTCATCGCGCGTTTCTTCAAGCATGATGCGGGCCGCTTGCTGTAAGACGAAATCACCTGCCGCATGGCCCAGCCTGTCATTTACGGATTTGAAGAAATCAAGATCCAGATGCATCAGAGCAAAAGCCGAATTTGCAGAGATCATATGTGCCAGCACGTGATCCATGGCCCTACGGTTTTTTAATCCGGTTAGTGTGTCGGTGTAAGCCTGCTCTTCAGCCGCCAGCATGGCGCCTTGAAGCCTCAGGTTTAGCGACCTCGACGCCTCCATTGCGGCAGATTTGGCCTCGACCAGATAAAGTAATTCAATCGCAAGGTCGGTACCTGAGAAATCCGCACTTGTCAGCGCGTAGTCCCGCACCGCATCCAGAATTGAAATTCCGAATGACAGGTTGATGACAGCGCCACCAGAATGCGGCAATGGGGCGACCAACCCCTTGAGTGCAGTTCGGGGCTCATCATGGAATTTCAGGTGCAGTTTCGCCCTGGCCATCGACATCAATGCCGGAATGGTTGTGACTGTTCTGGGTCGGATCAGTTCAAAAACGTCCAGAAACCCTTGGCCCACAAGCTGCAAGTCTGGTCTCAGTTTTTGCAGGGTTGGACCGGCTTGTTGAATACACCCGTTTTGGTCCACCAACAGAAACATCGGGCAAAGCGTTTCCAGCAGACTGACAAGCTCGCGAGGATCTGTCATCCGGTCCGAGCCCCCAAATCAAAATGCCGCCCTTCTGCAAAAGCGCTTTCAACCAGCATTATGGAAATGACTTCGCTGTCTTGCTGTTGTCCCTCATGAGACAACATAACCAAAGCTCCGTAGTCGTCGGCCATGGCACGCAGAACACCGACCATCACGCTGGAATAACCAGACAAACCCGGGAAGCAAAACAGTTGGTATTCTGTTGTCGAAAGCTCTCTCAATTCTAGGGCCGGTAGGGTCAAATCGGACACTGCCAACCGCACCCAGTCAGCCAGATCGTCAAGGGAATGAAGAAACTCCACATAACTGACGCCACCAAATCTAAGCAGACGGCGCAACCCTTCCATATTCGGGTGGGACACAAGGTAAGTCCCCACATCCTCAAGAATTTCCGCCCTAGGTCGGTTCAGTTCACCGCTGAGCGCGTCCAATACTCTAGCCGTTACGTCATCGTCATAGACAAGCATGGCTTCGAATTCGACAAATCCAAGCTGCGCAGCCTCGGCCACGCGCACCCAATAGGGTTGCCCATAGGTTGCGCAGACAAAAGACTGTATCGCCCGATTGATCAGACCATGCATTGGAAACCCCAATTTGGTGTTCCCTGCACTCTGGGCTGAAAAGTCTTAACAAATAGCCAAAATCCACCCTAAGTTGTAGCGAATTCAATCGGGTATCACTTCGACACTTGCTGCCTGATCAGAAATCTGTCGGCGCGCCGCCCTCAGCTTTGCGACGCTCAACAAAGGCAGCCAATTCCTCGCGAATGGCTTCATCCATCGGCGGTGCCTCAAAGCTCGAGATGATCTCCTTGAACATGTGATGGGCGCGTTCAGCCGTCCAGATGCCGCCAGCGACCTCCCACCCTTCATAGTTTTTCCAATCACTCAGAAAGGGTTGATAGAATGCAGTGGTATAACGGTCCTGCGTGTGCTGAATGCCGAAGAAATGACCGTCATTGCCAACTGCGCGGATCGCATCAAGCGCGATCTCGTCGGGACCGGTAGCCGTCAATTCTGGGTTCATATAGCGTTGAATTTGTTGCAGGATTTCACAATCCATGATGAACTTTTCCGGGCTTGCTATCAGGCCGCCTTCCAGCCATCCAGCCGCATGATAGACCATATTGGTGCCCGATTGAACGGACGCCCAAAGCGAGTTCGAGGTTTCCCAAATAGACTGTCCATCGGGCACGTTTGCGGCACAAACGCCCGAAGACCGCATCGGCAAGCCATAGAAGCGCGCCATCTGTCCGGTCATCTGGGTCGAGCGCATGTACTCTGGTGTTCCAAAAGCCGGCGCGCCGGATTTCATATCCACATTCGACGTAAAAGTTCCGATGACGCAGGGAATCCCCGGGCGCACATATTGGAACAAGGCGATCGCACACAGCGCTTCGGCCAATGACTGGGCCACGGCACCTGCCATTGTCACCGGTGCCATCGCCCCGGCCAGAGTAAAGGGTGTCACCACAATCGCCTGCCCGCGCCGTGCCAGCCGAAGGCAGCCATCGATCATCGGATGATCATGCTTTAGCGGCGAAGTCGAGTTGATGTTGGTGTACACGCGCGGGGTGGCCTCGAACTCTTCGTGGCTCAGGCCGCCAGCGATGCGCACCATTTCCATCACGTCCTCGACACGTTCCTTACCCAAAGAATAGGCATGCATGGCTTTGTCGGTCAGCGTCAGCTTGTCATAAAGCACGTCCAGATGCCGTATGCTGGCGTGGATATCGACTGGTTCAACCGGGTATCCACCCGCGAAATGGATGCAGTTGAAGTACTGCGTCAGTTTCAGAAGATTCCGGCACATCTCGCGGTTTCCGGGCACCTTCTTTCCGATTTCCATGTCCCAATAATTCGGCGGCGACGAGACATTGCCGAACAGCATGTTCTTTCCACCGATCTCGATCTTGCGATCCGGATTACGTGGCGTGATGGAAAATTGACTCGGGGCTTTCGCAATCATCTCCATGACAAAGTCGCGCCCCATGCGCACATTGTCACCTTCGATGGTGCAACCCGCCTTACGCAGGATGCCTATTGCCTCTTCGTTGTAAAATTCGATCCCGATCTCTTCAAGGATACGCATGGCCCCTTCATGGATCGCTTCGATCCCGGCCTGGTCCAACGGTTCTGTCGGACGGTCGATATTGACCGGCGGATTCCAAGGCATCTGGTCAATCACCGCACTTCCTCTGCGTGCGGCAGCCCCTGCGCGTCCTCCGCCGCGACGCTTGCGTGTTGGTGTCTCGCCCATCGTTGCCTCCGTTCCTGCGTTAAACAAGCAAGCCCATGAGACACGATTCTCGCCGCTCCGTCTGCGACAGGAAATGTCGGTTTTTTATCTCGGATGGTCGATTGCCAACTTAACCCAATTGGTTTTTCGCTAGCCATTCGGGTATATGTCCAATGTCCGGCAAGACCACATCTGCCATTGGGGCCAGCACTTCTGCCTCGGCCAGACCTGTCAAAACCCCTATGGTTGTCATCCCCGCGGCACGCCCGGCTTGTAGGTCATGGAGGCTGTCCCCCACCATCGCAACCCGCGAAGGGTCAACGCCGACATGCGCAGCAAAGGCCAATAGCTGTCCGGGCCCCGGCTTAAATCCATGGCCGCTGTCATATCCAGCTATGAAATCGAAATGTTCGCTGATCCCTGCCGATTCCAGATGCTGCATCGCAGGATGTTCACTGTCATTGGTTGCAACCCCCAGCTTCAGCCCTGCCTTATGCAAGCCCTCTAGAAACGGGACCAGCGGAACAGCCGGGGACTGAGGGGCTGCGGCGGCTTCGGCATTCATCACATCCACGATCTCTTGAACGGTCATGGTATCCACATGTGCAGCCAACACATCGGCGATTTCTTCGACAGTCGCGGCGATCACGATACTGTCTTCGGCATATCGCTCTTGCTCAAGATCATAACCGATAAGGCGCCCAAGCCCGGCGGCTCGTTCTTTGTCACCATCTGTCAAGCGCAGCAGTAAACTGCGGCCAAAGCCACCCCATGTGTTGGCAAAATCAAACAGCGTACCATCTTTATCGAAGACGATTGCATCTATCGGCATCAGGTGCTCCAGCGGAAGAGGATTTCAGGTCCAATGAATGTCAGCGCCGCCGGATAAAACCGCTCTTGCCTGGGCAGGCAGATCATAGGCGATCGCATTGGCGTCACAAAACGCCATGACCCACGAATCGTCAAGCACTAGAAAGTCCATTACCGACGCCAGAAAATCCGGGTCCCCGGCGCGATCGCGCACATCTTCGATTGATGCACCCGTCGAACCCAGAAACACCGGCAAAAGCTCGTCATTTCCAACCAGCCAGCCCAGAGCCGTCAGGGCGAGTGTTTCCGCGGAATCAGATGATATTGGCATAAACTGTGCTCAGATCCAGTCATGGAAAGGGTTTATTAACCAGACTCATAAACACTTTGTTCACGCATGCAATCAACGGTGAACGACTATGTCTGTGCAGGGAACCATCCTTGTCCTCGACGGGGTATCAACCAATCGCATCATGTTGAAAGTTCAACTGACTGCGGCTTGGTACCACGTGGTACAGGGGGAAAAAATAGATGGATTGCTGTCGCTTGTGCGTCGAACGCAACCTGATCTGGTACTGACAGCGCAGACCTTGCCGGACGGAACGGCTGCGGATGTCAAAAAGGTCATAGCAACAGTTCCCGGGCTGGAGGATGTGCCGGTTGTTGCAATTGCCGCGCAAAACGACAGGGACGCACGGTTGCGTGCCCTGAAAGATGGGCTGGACGATGTATTGACCCATCCCTTCAAGGATGCCTTGCTGCTGGCGCGTATCCGAAGCTTGCTGCGCGCACATGCAATCAGACAGGACCTGCAGGTCGGCACTGCCGCGCAACCCATTGGGTTCGGTGAGCCCGCACCAGCGATTATCCGCCCGCCCAAATCCGCAAAGGTGAGTGTTCTGACACACGCCGTGCAAACTGGCGTGCTGTGGCAAAAGGCGTTGAGCGATCAGCGCCAACACACATTGTCCTGGCACTTGCAGTCGAACCTTCAAGGCTTCCTGTCCGGAGCTGTCCCAGATGCTATCGTGGTCGAACTGGGCCCGCATCCCTCCGATCTGAATATTCTGGCTGATCTCAGATCGCGGGGTGTCACGCGTAATACCGTCTTGATCGGAGTGCTAAAAGACAACGACGCTGTTCAGGCATCCGAAGCCTTGGATCGGGGTGCGGATGCCGTGTGCCTGGGTGGGTTCTGTGCGCAGGAAATCCAGCTTCGATTGGACAACCAGATCGCGCGCAAGGCCCGTCTGGACCACATGCGAATATCGCTAAAAAAGGGGCTTGCCGATTCCTGGGTCGACCCGCTGACGGGGCTGCACAATCGCCGGTTTGCCATGCGCGCGCTGGACCAGATCGCACGTGAATCCGCTCGAACCAAACGCGGCTTTGCGGTCATGCTGGCTGACCTCGATCACTTCAAGACGATTAATGACGACCACGGTCACGCCAGCGGGGATCACGTTCTTACGCAGGCCGCAGAGCGCTTGCGTAGCGCTCTTGGTCCAAGGGGGTTTGTCGCCCGCATAGGTGGAGAGGAGTTCATGATTGGAGTGCCGGATGTGTCACCCAAACAAGCGGTGCGGCTCGCTGAAACTCTCTGCGGCAGTATCTGTAGCGCGCCGTTTCAACTTTCTGAACAGGGACCAGAGGTCAACGTGACAGTCAGTATCGGGCTAAAAATGTCTCCGGACGCGTTCCCTGGTCGGGACAGCCTCACTCCGCATGTAGAGACCCTGATTCAATCCGCTGACAAAGCGTTGTATTCGGCGAAAAAAGCCGGACGCAATCAGGTGAGCATCCGGCAAAGCGCAGCCTGACGCCGGTCAGTCCTTTTTCTTGTGTTTATGCGGGCCGCGCTTGACGACATCTTGCAATCGATCTGCATAGGCCTGCCTTTCCTCATCGCTCATGGCGGTGACGCGGATCAGCCATTGCGCTTGCAGTGCCCCTTGCAGGTTGGCCGTGGCCTGCGCCTGCTGTTGCAGCAGAGTTTCGACGGCATTCGGGTCAAAAGGCACGGCGCGCAATGCCTGGCTCATCGCCTCAAAACCCTGCGTGCGGCCCTTAGAACCTTTCTTGTGCAAGTCCCCCAATTCACTCCGCATCGCCTTGCGGTCGTCTTTTGGCAACGCCCGGTACAAGGCCGGGCCAAATCCCGGCGGCACCTTGGCGTGATCCCCCCCTTTCAGGCGCAACACAGTTCCTACAGCGACGCCAACGATCAACAGGTTCAGAGCCAGAGACACAACCAGGACAACAGGCACCCATCGGCGTTTGGGTTTGGGATCAGCGTTCATTCCGTGGTCTCCAGAAAACTCGTGTCATATCCTAGGTCGGCCACAAAAAAGACCGTCTCTTGCGTTGTCAGCAGGTCGGCGGGATCGGGCAAAAAGGCAGGCGCGGAAAACCCGATCCAGACACCGGCCGCGCTGGCCGCAACAAGGCCACTCAACCCCTGCCAGCCACCCAGATTGCGCACCAGCCTGTCCCACAACGCAGGCCCCGGATGTGGCGCGGGTTTCATGCGGCCCAAGCGCACCGCCTCTGCATCCGTTTGGATGCGCACGGCCAGATCGTCTGGCAAAGCCGGCCGTTGTCGCCGCGCTTGTGCAAACAAATGATCCAGTTCCAGATCGTCATCCGCCATTGTCATACCCCAGTTCTTCGCGCCGTCCCGCCAGAATAGCGGCCAGACTGCGTTTGCCCCGCGCCGTCAGGCTTTCAACCGCTTCCACGGAAATGCCCATGATCCCGGCAATTTCGGGGTTGGGCAACTCTTCAATATGGCGCAACACCACCGCTTGCCGCTGCCGTTCGGGCAACTCGGCCAAAGCGATCTGCAACGCATCCTTGCGCGCCTCATCCTGCATCCGGTCAACTACGCTGGCTTCACCATCTTCAGGCTCAGGAACGTCCGACAGCCTGTCCGGTGTCTTCTTGCGCCGTATGTCCACGCACAGATTCAAAGTCACTCGGTACAGCCAGGTCGAGACTTTAGCCTGGCCCGACACCCAATCCGGTGCCATTTGCCACAGCCGCATCATCGCCTCTTGCGTCACATCTTCCGCCTCGGCCCGATTGCCCAACATTCGTAACGCGACCGAGTAACACCGTGGCCCCAGACGGTCAGTAAGAACCCGTGCGGCTTCGGCATTGCCATCGGCGAAGCGCCCCAGCAACTCATCGTCGCTGAGGGTGCCCGCGCTGCACATCGCACCGCGGGCGTCTTGTGGGTAGGAGGTCAGATCCTCCATCCTGCATCAGCTATCGTCTGCGTCCGAGTTTTGATGCTTTTTCTTGTGGTGCCGTCCCATCTTGTCTTTGGCATCGGCAAATTCCTGTTCCGAGATCCCGCCGCTGTTATCAGCGTCCATCCGATCAAACATCTTGTCAGCCCGGCGGGGTTTCGGCAACTCGTCCTGGCTGAGAAACCCGTCTTTGTTCGCATCATTTTTTTCGAACATCCTGGCGACGCGGTCACTTGCCTTTTTCTGTGCAGCAGCTTGCATCTCGTCAAGGCTCAGCTGGCCATCACCGTCGGTATCCGCTTGCGTGAAACGCGCGGTGCGGTGGGCCTCCATCTCTTGCTGGGTCACCTGACCGTCGCCATCGGCGTCGAGTTCCTGAAAGGACACAGGCTCGCGTCCGCCTTTTCCGGCAGCCAGAACCGATGTGCCTGTGACAGCAACTGCGGACAAAACAATAGCCGTGATGAATGTCGCGTTTTTCATTTCGTTTTTCCCGTGTTGAAGCGGCCCCAGTGCCGCTGCTCATACCAATTCAAACGCGGGGCATCGAAAATTCCGTCGCAGAAAAATGCATTTTTTTGAAAGTGAATTCAGAAGCGATTTCTGCGCATTGGGTATCGGGCGTTGCAAAGCGACGCACCCCCCTTTCAAATCCGCCCGTTCAGGCGCATTATCCGGCAAAGATTAATGCGCGAGTTATATTATGACGGATCAGACGATCAACACCGCGACCGAGACAGAGCGTGAAACATGGCCCGCCCTTGTTAAAGGGTTTCGGTGCAAGTGCCCCAACTGTGGTAAGGGCAAGCTGTTGCACAGCTATCTCAAGGTCAATGACAACTGCGCGAAATGCGGGCAGGAGCTGTTTCATCACCGCGCCGATGACGGGCCAGCCTATCTGACGATTCTACTTGTTGGTCACCTGCTGGCGCCTGCCCTGCACGTGTCCTACGTCCATTGGCGGCCAGACCCCTGGACCATGGCCATCGGTTTCTCAATCGGTTGCGTTGCTCTGTCGCTGTACCTGCTGCCCCGTTTGAAAGGCGCCGTTGTCGCGTATCAGTGGGCCCGCCGTATGCACGGTTTCGGAACATCGAATTGAACCTGCCGGGCCGGGTGGCGTAGACATGACAGCAGACAAGACCGCCATCCGTGACGCCGCAACTGTCATCGTTTTGCGGGACAGATGGACCAATCCGTCGATCCTTATGGGGCAACGCGGGTCCAAAGCCGTGTTCATGCCGAACAAGTTTGTGTTCCCTGGCGGTGCCGTTGATCCGGCGGATTCAGCAGTGCCCCTGGCGACCAAGCTGCCCGATCTGTGCCGTGACCGTTTGGCTGAACAGGCCGAGTCCGGATTGCAACACGCGCTGGCCGCCGCTGCCATTCGCGAGCTCTGGGAGGAAACGGGCCTTGTTCTGGGCCAGCCGGGCGCATGGCCGGGGCACGCACCTGACGACTGGCAAAGCTTTTCCGACATGGGATACGTGCCATCTGCAGCTGCATTGCAGTTCGTTTTCCGCGCGGTGACACCACCCGGTCGCCCTCGCCGGTTTGACGCACGGTTCTTTTTGGTCGACGCGGAAGCCTTGCAAGGTGATCTGGACGATTTCAGTCGCGCCTCAGACGAGCTGTCGCACCTGCAATGGGTGCAACTGGACCGCGCGCGAGATTTGGACCTGCCCTTCATAACCGAGGTTGTTCTTGCCGAAGTAGCGGCCCGGGTTACATCCCCCGAGCCTCCAGTGTCCGTTCCGTTTTACAAGAATGACGAAGAAGCCAACCTGTTCCTGCGCCTCAGGGGTTACCCGATGCCGGAACACGACTGACGGTACCGGGTCACCGCATCCGGCTGACAACCACCGTCACTTCGGGCTTCTTACCGATTTCCGCTTTCGCGGTCTGCCGAACGATCCGGCGCATCTCGTCTTCCAGTTTGTCGTCGTCGCGCAGGGTTTTGGCCGCAGCCCGCATCAGGAATTGATTCAGGTCCTCCTCCAGAACCTCCACCAAAGCCGCGCGCGAAGTTCCGATCTCGGGCAGGCCCATGGTATCGCACCAAGGTTCACCCAGCGGTTCGTCTTCCTCGTCCAAAACCACGGTGACCGTGACATGGCCGTTCAATGCCATGCGGATACGATCCCGCACCACGCCGTCCAACGCGCCGACCTTGACCGACCCGTCCAGATATGTGCGCCCGGTTTCGACATAGTCGACAACAGCCGGGGCATTGCCACTGAGATCCAGCATGGCGCCATTCACCGCCAGCACACCACTTCTGCCACCATTCTCGGCCAGTTTGACGTGTTCGCGCAGATGACGGTGTTCACCGTGCATCGGGATCACGACTTGCGGATCGATCAGCGCATGGACCTTCTCAAGATCAGGCCGGTTGGCATGGCCTGACACGTGATAGAGACCCGAACTGTCATCGACGACATCCACGCCCTTTTCGCTGAGCTGGTTCATGATGAAGATCACGCCCCGCTCATTGCCCGGAATGGTTTTAGAAGAAAACAGAAACAGGTCGCCCTCGGCCAGTTCCAGACCCCGGTACTTGCCGCGGGCCAGTTGAGCGCTGGCGGCACGGCGTTCACCCTGGCTTCCGGTCACGATCAGCATCAGATTCTGGCGTGGAAGATCCAACGCCTCTTCCGCGCTGATCACCTTTGGGAAATCCGACAGGATGCCAGTTTCGGTTGCGGCCTCGATCATCCGGCGCATTGCGCGGCCCAACAGAACAACCGACCGCCCTGCCCGCTGACCCGCTTCGGCCAGTGTTTTGACCCGCGCAACGTTTGAGGCAAACGTGGTCGCCACGACCATGCCTTCGGCGTTTTCGACCAGTTTGGTGATTTCCGGCCCAACTTCGGATTCCGAACGGCCGGGATGGGCCGAGAACACGTTTGTACTGTCGCAGATCAGGGCTTTGACACCGGGTTTGGCCACTTCGGTCCAAAGGTCTGGGTCGAAAGCCTCGCCCACGACCGGATTCTCGTCCAGCTTGAAGTCACCGGAATGCACCACTCGTCCTGCAGGCGTGTCGATGACTAACGCCGCGCTTTCAGGGATCGAGTGCGAAACAGGCAGGAACCCAACCGTGAAAGGACCAACCGAGACATGTTCGGGCCAAGCGGATACGGTTGTTACTGCCTCGGTTGGGTGCGCGTGTTCTTCCATCTTGCGGCGTGCAATGTTGGCCGTGAACGCGCGGGCATAAATCGGGGTGCCCAAGGCTTCATAGCAATGGGCCACCGCGCCAACATGGTCCTCATGCGCGTGAGTGATAAAGACGCCGTCCAGCTGATCCGCACGCTCTTTCAACCAAGAAATATCTGCATAAATCAGGTCAACACCGGGCGTTGTGTCCATGTCCGGAAAGGTGACGCCCAGATCAACAAGGATCAGGCGCTCCTGTCCCGGTTTACCATAGCCGTACACATAGGCATTCATGCCAATTTCACCCGCGCCACCCAGCGGCAGGTAGATCAATCTTTCACTGCTCATGCGGAGCTATTTTCCTTGTTATAGCGATGGATCACGGTCAATCCGTGCATCGTCAGATCATCTTCGATTGCGTCGAACCCTACGTCGGCCTGATCGAACAAAGGGGCTAGCCCTCCTGTTCCGACAACTTTCATTGGCATTCCGTATTCGTTTTTGATCCGGGCGATCAGGCCTTCGATCAGGCCGGAATAGCCCCAATACACGCCAGATTGGATACATCCAACCGTATTCGTCCCGATCACTTTATCCGGTCGGGTAATGTCGATATGCGGAAGCGCGGCCGCCCCTTGATGCAGAGCTTCAAGGCTCAGGTTCACACCGGGCGCAATAATTCCCCCGACATAGGCCCCATCGGCTGCAACCACATCAAAGTTCGTTGCAGTGCCAAAATCCACCACGACCACGTTTCCGCCGTGCCGGTCAAACGCGCCCACTGCATTGGCCAGCCGGTCAGGCCCGGGTACGGTTCCCTCATCCACACGAGGGGGCACAGGTAACAGACAGTCAGGCTTGCCAACCACCAGCGGGCGGCACCCAAAGAAGCGATCCGCAAAAATGCGCAGATTGAACACCACTCGCGGCACAGTCGAGGCGATGATGACATCCGTTATGACCGCCTCAATGCCATAGTGTTTCACCAGCGTCGAATACCATGTGAAATATGCATCCGCCGTACGCGCATGGTGGGTCGACGTGCGCAGGGTGCACAGAAACTTCTCGCCGTCCCAGATCGAGAAAACGGTGTTGGTGTTGCCGCAATCAATGGCCAGAAGCATTTAACGCCCCTTTCAGAAATACACGTCTGCCGCGGGAATGCTCACGCGGCCCTTGGCGGTGTTTAAGACAAGGTTGCCGCTTGCGTCCACTGTTTCGAATGTTCCTACCGTCTCTGACGTTCCGGTACGTGCGGTGATAACCTCTCCCAACCGGGCCGCGCGGGCCAACCAAGCAGTACGGATCGGTTCGAACCCATAAGTGGTAAATTGGGTTTCGTAAGTGGCAAAGGCGCCTGCAAGCTCGGTCAGAAAATCCTCTGGCGAGACGTGCGTCCCGGTTTCTGACAGCAGTGAAACAGGCCGCATCGCACCAGGTTCGACCGCATCCGCATCCGGTGCATTGGCCAGGTTTACCCCGATACCGATCGCCAGATGCGCCACACCGTGCCCCTGCCCGGTGCTTTCCAGCAAGATACCGGCAAGCTTACCGCCATTCAGCAGGACATCATTGGGCCACTTCAGCGACAGCCCGGCCGTTCTTCCGGTTACGGCGACACAGGCATCGAACAGGGCCAGCGCGGCCACAAAACTGCGCAATGCCGCCTGTTCCGGCGCGCCTTGCGGACGCATCAGCAACGTCGCGGCCAGATTGCCCATAGGATTAGCCCAGGCCCGTCCACGCCGCCCGCGGGCTGCTGTCTGATGATGCGCCATGATCCAGACAGGACCACGGGCATTGGGTGCGATCCGCGCCGCCTCGTTCAGGGTGCTATCGACTTCCTGCACCTCGTGCAGACCGTAGCCTTGGGGCCATTTACTCATATCAAAAAGGCTCGGTCACGTGACCGAGCCCCTCCTTTCGAATGTTCAAGACGTTCAGTTGACAAGCGTCGCCGCAGCAGCTGCTGCTGCGCCCTCGACACCGAACTGATAGAAGATGCCGACCAGCATCAACGCCGCAGATCCCATCAAAGCCACCCACAGAACGGGCGTCGATCGGGTCTCGATTGGCTCTTCGTTTTCAGCCCCGAAATACATATAGAACACGATCCGCAGGTAGTAGAACGCACCAATGACGGACGCGATGGCCGAGACGATCACAAGGCCGGTCAACCCTGCGCTTACACCCGCTTGCCAAACCCCAAACTTGGCAAAAAAGCCCAGCATCGGCGGCACACCGGCCAGCGAGAACATCAGGATCAAAACGGCAAGGGCTTTGCCCGGATCGCGCTTGGAATACTGGCGCAAGGCATCAATATCGGTTATCGGTTTTCCGTCACGTTCCATCATCAGGATGAAGGCAAAGGTTCCGATGTTCATGGTCACGTATATGGCCAGATACATTAGCATCGCTTTGATGCCCAACTCGGTACCTGCAGCAAGACCGATCAAAGCATAGCCCATGTGGGCAATTGACGAGAATGCCATCAGACGTTTGATGTCGCGCTGGCCAATCGCGGCGACAGCACCCAGCAACATCGACAGTACCGAAAGCAGCACGATCACCTGCTGCCAGTCTTTCACAATGCCTCCGAACGCGTCATGCATCAGCCGGGCAAAAAGGGCCATGGCGGCCACTTTCGGCGCGGTCGCAAAAAAGGCTGTAATTGGCGTTGGAGAGCCTTCGTACACGTCCGGTGTCCACATGTGGAACGGCACGGCCGAGACTTTGAAGGCGAGTCCTGAGATCAGGAAGATCAGACCAAATAGCAGGCCAATCGAAACGTCTCCGGCCTGAACGGTCGTGATGATGCCCGAGAAGAGCGTGGTTCCGGTAAAGCCATAAACCAGCGACGCACCATAAAGCAGCAAGCCCGAGCTGAGCGCACCCAGCACGAAATACTTCAGACCCGCTTCGGTCGACTTGGCGCTGTCGCGACGCAGTGCTGCCACGACATAGAGCGACAGCGATTGCAGCTCGAGCCCCATATAAAGCGACATCAGATCACCCGCGCTGACCATCATCATCATGCCAACGGCGGCAAGTGCGACCAGCAGCGGATACTCAAAACACAGCAGATCGCGGCGCGCCATGTATTCCTGGCTCATGACCAGTACGGCACCTGCCGAAAGCAGAATGGCAACTTTTGCAAAGCGGGCGAACCCATCATCGACGAACATACCGTTGAACGCCACATTGGTGCCTTCACCCTGGGTGGCAATCCAAATCGCCAGAAGGGCCATCAAACCGGCCGTGGTCCAGACCAGCAGAGGTGCCATGCCGTCTTTCGTCGTGTAGACAGCCCCCAGCAGCGCCGCCATCGCATAAAGCGCCAGAATGATTTCCGGCAGGATAATTGTCAGATCAGCCTGGATCATGTCTCCAAAGCTCCCTTAGTGCGAAGCGGCCGTCTGGTTCGCAGCCTCAGCCGCGGCCAGAGCCGTGTCATAGTTCGAAATCAGTGCGGCAGTGGATTGCCCGATCACATCCGTTACCAGCGACGGGTAGACGCCCAAAAGGATGGTCATCACAATCAGTGGGGCAAAGATCAGACGTTCGCGTGAGCTCATGTCGGTCATTGCCTTCAGGCTTTCCTTGATCAGATCGCCAAAGACCACGCGACGGTACAGCCACAGCGCATAACCGGCCGAAAAGATCACACCGGTCGCGGCCACAGCCGTTACCCAAGTGTTGACCTGGAAGGCCCCCATCAGAGTCAGGAATTCACCGATGAACCCGGATGTGCCCGGCAGACCGACATTGGCCATGGTGAAGAGCATGAAGACCAGCGCGTAGGCAGGCATCCGAATGACCAGACCGCCATAAGCCTCGATATCCCGAGTATGCATCCGGTCGTAGATCACGCCGACACACAGGAACAACGCGGCCGAGATAAACCCGTGGCTCAGCATCTGGAAGATCGCGCCGTCGATGCCCTGCTGGTTTGCCGCAAAGATGCCCATAGTCACAAAGCCCATATGCGCGACCGACGAGTAAGCGATCAGCTTCTTCATGTCCTCTTGCACCAGTGCCACCAGCGAAGTGTAAACAACCGCAATCGCAGACATCCAAAGCACCAGATCGGTCATCACCGCGGAACCCACAGGGAACATCGGCAGGCTGAATCGCAAGAAGCCATAGCCACCCATTTTCAACAGGATCGCCGCCAGAACGACCGACCCTGCAGTTGGGGCCTGAACGTGCGCATCCGGCAACCAGGTGTGCACCGGCCACATCGGCATCTTCACCGCAAACGACGCAAAGAAGGCCAGGAACATAAGCGTCTGCATACCACCGACAACATAGATGCCCAGCACGCTGAAGCTTTCCGATGAGAATTGGTGGCTCATCAGCGCCTCAATATCCGTGGTGCCCGCATCTGCATACATTGCAACCATCGCCACCAGCATCAGCACCGAGCCAAGGAAGGTGTAGAGGAAGAACTTGAAGCTGGCGTAGATACGGTCCTTACCGCCCCAAATGCCGATGATCAGGAACATCGGGATCAGGCCAGCCTCGAAGAACAGGTAGAACAGCACCAGATCCAGCGCCATGAACACGCCCAGCATCAGGGTTTCCAGCAGCAGGAAGGCGACCATGTATTCCTTGACGCGGTCGGTTACATTCCAGCTGGCCAGAATGGTGAATGGCATGATGAAGGTGGTTAGCAGCACGAACAGAACGCTGATGCCATCCACACCCATCTTGTATTTCAGACCCATCAGCCACTCACCCTCTTCCACCATTTGGAAGCCGGGGTTCGAGGGATCAAAGCCGGTGTAGATGCCAATCGATACCAGGAAGGTCACGGTCGTCGCCAACAGCGCGATCCACTTGGCATTGCGTTGGGCCGCAGCGTCATCCCCATGCAGGAACAGCGCCAGAATACCTGCTGCAATCGCCGGGATGAACGTAACGATAGAGAGGATATTGTCCATTAGTTGGCCCCTCCGCCGATAGACATCCAGGTCACAAGGGCTGCGATGCCCAGCACCATCCAGAAGGCATAGGTAAAGATGTACCCGGTCTGCGCCTTGCCTGCGAGGCGGGTAAAGAAGGGAACAACGCCCATTGCTACTCCGTTCAGGAAGCCATCAATTGTATTTCCATCGCCGCGTTTCCACAGGAAGCGACCAAGGGCGATGGTGGGTTTGACAAAGATCACGTTGTAGATCTCGTCAAAATACCACTTGTTCTTGAGGAACAGGTACAGAGGGCGCTGGTTGTCGGCCAACCGCGCGGGCAGCGTCGTGTTCACGATGTAGAACCAATAGGCCACGATAAAGCCCAGCACCATCGCGACAAAGGGCGAGACCTTAACCCATTTCGGAGCGGCGTGCGCATCGTCCAACACGTGGTTGTCCGGTGCCATATACAGCGCGCCCTCGCCCGGTTCGCCGACAAAGGCATAGTGGTGATCACCACCATGAGCAGCTTTGTCACCGTGGCCGTCGTCTGCAAGGCCCTCATCCGCATGTGATTCAGCGCCATGACCATCATCCGCATGACCGTCATCCGAATGTGCGGCATCGTCATGCTCTTCGGCTTTGCCGTGATCGCCGGCCTCTGCGTGTTCTGACGCTTCAGCAACAGGGATGCCGTAGAACTTACCAACCTTGTCGGCGTGGCCAAAGAAGTTGCCGTACCAGATCATCCCGGCAAAAACCGCGCCCAGTGACAGAACGCCCAGCGGCACCAGCATGACCATCGGGCTTTCATGCGCGTGATCATGCGTATGTTCGTCGCCACGCGGCTCACCGTAGAAGGTCAGGAAGATCAAACGCCAGCTGTAGAACGAGGTGAACGCAGCCGCCACAACCAGCAACCAGAAGCCATAGCCCGAGCCGCCCGCATAAGCGCTCTCGATGATGGCGTCCTTGGACAGGAACCCGGCAAAGCCAAATGTGGTCAGCGGAATACCAACGCCGGTGATGGCCAGCGTGCCGATCATCATCGCCCAGAAGGTATAGGGGATTTTCTTACGCAGACCGCCGTATTCAGTCATCTCCTGCTCGTGATGCATCGCATGGATCACTGACCCGGCGCCAAGGAACAACAAAGCTTTGAAGAAGGCGTGTGTGAACAGGTGGAACATCGCCGCCGAGTACATGCCCACGCCTGCAGCCACGAACATGTATCCAAGCTGAGAACAGGTCGAATACGCAATCACGCGCTTGATGTCGGTTTGCACCAGACCCACGGTGGCCGCAAAGAACGCGGTGGACGCGCCCAGTACCGTGATGAAGCCGGTTGCGCCCGGAGCAAACTCCATCAGCGGCGACATGCGGCAGACCAGGAAGACACCCGCCGTCACCATGGTCGCGGCGTGGATCAGGGCAGACACAGGAGTCGGGCCTTCCATCGCGTCCGGCAACCAGGTGTGCAGGATCAACTGAGCCGATTTACCCATGGCGCCGATGAACAGCAGCACACAGATGACTTCAATCGCAGTCCACTCACCCCACAGGAAGTGCAGCTTTTCTTCGGCCAGCGCCGGGGCGGATGCAAAGATGTCCGAGAAATTGATGCTGTCGGTCAGGAAGAAGATTGCGAAGATCCCAAGCGCAAATCCGAAGTCACCCACACGGTTCACGATGAACGCTTTCATCGCCGCCGCATTGGCCGAAGATTTGCGATAGTAGAAGCCGATCAACAGGTACGAAGCGACACCCACGCCTTCCCAGCCAAAGAACATCTGCACCAGGTTGTCCGCTGTCACCAGCATCAGCATGGCGAAGGTGAAGAAGGACAAATACGCAAAGAAACGCGGTTTATAGCTTTCGCCCTCACGCCACTGCGGATCATGATCCATGTACCCGAAGGAATAGAGATGCACGAGCGCCGAAACGGTCGTCACCACGATCAGCATGATCGCAGTCAGACGGTCCAGTCGAATAGCCCAGCTTGTCGACAGCGAGCCGCTTTCGATCCAGCGCATGATCTCGATCTGCTGGGTCACCCCATCAAATGTGAAGAAAACGATCCACGACAGCAGACAGGCCAGAAACAGCAGACCCGTGGACGTCCACATGGCGGCTTTCTCGCCAATGAACTTCCAGCCAAAGCCGCAGATCAGCGCGCCCACGAGCGGGGCAAAGAGGATGGTGGTTTCCATAGTTCTCTTAGCCCTTCATCATATTGACGTCTTCAACCGCGATGGTGCCACGGTTGCGGAAGAAGCAGACCAGAATGGCCAGACCAATCGCCGCCTCGGCTGCCGCAACGGTCAGCACGAACAGCGTAAACACCTGCCCAACCAGATCGCCGAGGAAACTGGAAAACGCCACGAGGTTGATATTCACCGCCAACAGCATCAGTTCGATGCTCATCAGCAGGATGATGACGTTCTTGCGGTTCAGGAAGAGACCGAAGATGCCGATGACGAACAGCGTCGCCGCGACCGTAAGATAGTGTTCAAGTCCGATCATCGTCTCAAAGTCCCTGCCCCGGTTTCACGTCCTTCAACTCCATCGCCTTGGCCGGGTCGCGCATCATCTGGCCGACGATGTCCTGACGCTTGATGTCCTGACGGTGGCGCAGGGTCAGCACGATAGCACCGATCATCGCCACCAGCAGGATCAGGCCCGCCAGTTGGAACAGAAGGAAGTATTGATCGTAAAGGATGACGCCGAGCGCCTCGGTGTTATGGCGGTCTGCTGGAACCGGCTGGGCCAGATTGGCCGCAGCACCCTGCGCGCTGTCCCATGCGCCAAAGGCCATGACGAACTGCATCAGGATGACCAGACCGATCAGCAAGGCCAGCGGCATATAGCGCGCCATCTCGGCCTTGAGCTCGGCAAAGTCAACGTCCAGCATCATAACCACGAACAGGAAAAGAACCGCAACCGCGCCAACATAGACGATGATCAGCAGCATAGCCACGAACTCGGCCCCCAGCAGCACGAACAGCCCCGCCGCCGACAGGAAGGACAGGATCAGCCACAGCACCGAGTGCACTGGCTGGCGGCTGATCACCGTGAACAGTCCGCCGGTGATGGCGCTGATGGCAAACAGATAGAAGGCAAAGACGGTCATTGATCCTCATCCTCGTTGTCGCCCATGGCCTCTTGCGCCAGATCCAGCGCACGGGTCATGGCCGGGATGCCGGCAAAGACCGACATCTGACCGATCGTTTCCACGATCTCTTGTTTCTTGGCACCCGCTTCCAGCGCGTGGCGCACAGTTTGGCGCACGGCACTATCCGCTTGCGCGCCCTGACAGGTCAGCCCGGCCAGCGTCAGCAGCAGGCGGGTTTTGGCATCCAGCCCGTCCTTGTTGACGGTGTTACCGAACATCATCTCCATGACCTCTTTGGGCATGGTCGGCCACAGCGCCTCAAACCCCTTGGGCGAGAAATTCTCCATCGCCGGGTTCATCGCCTTGGCCATGTCCTGAGCCTGCTTCATCATCAGCTCGAACGGATTTTTCGGGCTGTCACTCATCGGTACGGTGCGTCCAGTTCCAAGTTGCGGGCGATCTCGGCTTCCCAGCGTTCGCCGTTATCCAGCAGTTTTTCCTTGTCGTAGAACAGCTCTTCACGGGTCTCGGTGGCGAATTCGAAATTCGGGCCTTCGACGATGGCATCGACCGGGCAGGCCTCTTGGCAGAAACCGCAATAAATGCATTTGGTCATGTCGATGTCATAGCGCGTGGTGCGGCGGCTGCCGTCCTCGCGCGGTTCGGCGTCGATGGTGATGGCCTGCGCCGGACAAACCGCTTCGCACAGTTTGCAAGCGATACAGCGTTCTTCACCGTTGGGATAACGGCGCAGGGCGTGTTCGCCACGGAAGCGCGGGCTGAGAGGGCCCTTTTCATGCGGGTAGTTCACGGTGGCTTTCGGGGCGAAGAAATACTTCAGCCCCAATTTCATACCGACCCAGAAGTCCTGTAGCAGGAAATACTTGGCAGCGCGCGTGTAGTCGATTTGCGTCATGTCAGCCTCCTACGCTCCAACGGGCAAACGCGCCCCAGAACCAGTCGAATTTTGCAGCAAAAGCAACGAAAACCACCCAAGCCAGCGAGAACGGCAGGAACACTTTCCAGCCCAAGCGCATCAGCTGGTCATAGCGGTATCGAGGCGTGATCGCCTTCACCATCGCGAAGATGAAGAAGAAGAACGCCATCTTGGCGACCATCCACAGCACACCATCCGGCAGTCCCGGGATCGGCGACAGCCAGCCGCCAAAGAACAGCAGCGTGGTCAGGGCGCACATCAGGAAGATTGCGATGTATTCTCCGGCCATGAACAGCAGGAATGGCGTGGCCGAGTATTCGACCTGATAACCGGCCACCAGTTCCGATTCCGCCTCGGGCAGGTCAAACGGCGGGCGGTTGGTTTCTGCCAATGCCGAGATGAAGAACAGGAACACCATCGGGAAGTGCGGCAGCCAATACCAGCTGAAGAATCCAAACGAGCCGTCCTGCGCGCGGACGATGTCGCCAAAGTTCATCGACCCGGTCGAGATGATCACACCGATGATGATCAGGCCGATGGAGACTTCGTAAGAAATCATCTGCGCGGCAGAGCGCAGCGAGCCAAGGAACGGGTACTTTGAGTTCGACGCCCAACCACCCATAATCACGCCATAAACTTCCAAAGAAGACACAGCGAAAACATAGAGAATGGCAACG
This sequence comes from Ruegeria sp. HKCCD7296, assembly GCF_013110775.1. Classification (NCBI taxonomy): domain Bacteria; kingdom Pseudomonadati; phylum Pseudomonadota; class Alphaproteobacteria; order Rhodobacterales; family Roseobacteraceae; genus Ruegeria; species Ruegeria sp. HKCCD7296. The sequence goes on along the minus strand of NZ_WVRF01000005.1, from coordinate 243,761 downwards.
TTGATATCCGACAGCACCCAGCCATCGTTGAATGGAATTACAGCCCAGGCGATCATCGCCAGAACAAAGCTGGTCAGCGGCGCAAGGATAAAGACGGTCCGGTCTGCCCCAGCAGGGATGACAACCTCTTTCACCACGTATTTCAGCGCGTCGGCCACCGATTGCAGCAGGCCGTAAGCGCCTACAACGTTCGGACCTCGGCGCATCTGGACAGCGGCCCAGATCTTGCGGTCGCCGTAAACAAGGAACAAAAGCGAGATCATCACGAACGCTACAACGGCAAGCACTTGCGCTAGAATGATGATGGCTATTCCGCCTGGGGTGTTAAAGAATTCAGCCATTGGTCCTCACACCGTGGGTATTCCGTTTTCCGCCCGCGATGCAAAGGCCAGATGCCTGCGCAAAGAGCGACTGGGTCGGCGCGTTGGTGTAAACAGCATCTGCTGCTTCTGCGCTACCCTTAATCTTAAGTTTCACACACAAATCCAGCGCGGCGAACTGCCACCCGGCAGCCGCTTTTGCAAGCGATATGAAACGGTTCTGGTTCATTCCGCCGCGATCTTTTCGGCCTGACGCGCCTGGGCCTGTGCCGAAAGCTCGGCCATAAGTTGAGACGCACGGGCAATCGGGTTGGTCAGGTAGAAATCCTTGACCGCGTTGCGGAACGTGGCCTGACCCAGCGGCGCTGTGTCGAGCGGCTGGACTTCGTTTTCGATGACCTCATCGATCTGCGCCAGATGTGGCACGGCCTCGATCAGCAGGGTCCGCAATTGCGCCAGCGTGTCGAAGGGTAGTGTTGCACCCAGCTCGGCCGAAAGCGCACGCAGAATCGCCCAGTTTTCTTTGGCGCCGCCCGGTGCAAAACCAGCGCGCATGGCCAGTTGCGGGCGACCTTCGGTGTTCACGAACAGACCGTTTTCCTCGGTATAAGCCGCGCCCGGCAGGATCACATCGGCGCGGTGCGCACCCCGGTCCCCATGGCTGCCTTGATATATGACAAACGCACCTTCACCGATCTCGACCTCATCCGCGCCGAGGTTATAGATTACGTCCGCTGCGCTGATTGGATCCATGCCACCTTCGTTGGTTGCATCTACATCCATCGCGCCCACGCGTGAGGCCGCCGTATGCAGTACGATCAACCCGCTTTCTGTATTGGTTGCAATGATTTGCGCCGCCGCCAGAACGGCCTCGCCATCTGCCTCTTGCAACGCGCCTTGCCCTACGATGACCAGCGAAGGCTTACCTTTGATGGCCTCATTGCCCCCCATGTCGACGACCTTCTGCAAGGCCGCACGATCATCGCCCATGTGATGATAGTCATAGGTCAGATCGACTGCCGGACCGACCAGAGCCACCTCGGCCCCGTGCGTCCAGGCTTTGCGGATTCGCGCGTTCAGAACAGGGGCTTCATCACGCGGGTTGGTACCGATCAACAGAATACGTTCCGCCGTATCGATATCTTCGATTGCAGCAGTGCCGGCATAGGCACCCCGATTGCCCGCAGGCAACTTGGCCCCATCGGTGCGGCATTCGACAACACCGCCCTGCCCTTCGATCATCTGCTTCAGGGCAAAGGTTGCTTCGACCGAGGTCAGATCACCTACGATCCCCGCAAGCTTTTCAGCCCCTTTCAGTGCCTCAGCAGCTTTGGTCAGCGCCTCGGGCCATGTAGCCGGGCGCAACTTGCCGTTCTCTCGGATATACGGCCGATCCAATCGCTGGCGGCGCAAGCCATCCCAGACGAAGCGGGTCTTGTCGCTGATCCACTCTTCATTCACGCCATCATGGTTGCGTGGCAAAAAGCGCATCACTTCGCGCCCTTTAGTATCTACGCGGATGTTCGATCCAAGGGCATCCATAACGTCGATGCTTTCTGTCTTGGTCAACTCCCATGGGCGGGCAGTAAAGGCGTAGGGTTTCGACGTCAGCGCCCCGACCGGGCACAGATCGATGATATTGCCCTGCAGGTTCGAATCCAGAGTCTGATTCAAGTACGAGGTGATCTCGGCATCCTCACCCCGCCCGGTCTGACCCATCTGAGCGATCCCAGCGACCTCGGTCGTGAAACGCACGCAGCGGGTGCAGCTGATGCAACGGGTCATCGCCGTGCCAACCAGCGGACCAAGATCCAGATCATCGACCGCGCGCTTCGCCTCTTTGAAGCGTGAACCCGAGACGCCATAAGCCATCGCCTGATCCTGCAGGTCGCACTCACCGCCCTGATCGCAAATCGGGCAATCCAGCGGGTGGTTGATCAGCAGGAACTCCATCACCCCTTCGCGGGCCTTTTTGACCATAGGCGAGTTGGTCTTGACCACAGGCGGCTGCCCTTCTGGCCCGGGACGCAGGTCCCGAACCTGCATCGCGCACGAGGCCGCAGGCTTCGGTGGGCCGCCAACAACCTCGACCAGACACATCCGGCAGTTCCCGGCGATCGACAAACGTTCGTGATAACAGAAGCGCGGCACTTCTACCCCGGCTTGCTCACAAGCCTGGATCAGGGTCATCGCGCCATCGACTTCGATTTCCTGCCCGTCGATATTGATCTTGCGGAGGTCAGACATGGTCTAGTTCGCCCTCAAATAAACGCCAATGGCGCTGTTTCTTTGGATTTCCTTCTGCCCCAGGGTGCAGAATGTGGTGGGGTTTTCATACGTCACGCCATTTGAGGCCAGATACGCCTCGCCCTTGGCGCGCATCCGGTCTTTTTCCGCATCCGATTCCACGTAAGACCGGATTTCCGTATCCGAATACCCCAATTCGTTTGCCTTGGACCGCAGCCCCCACATCACGCTGATCGCCTTCAGTCGCCGCCCGCTGATCGAAGGGCAGTATTCCGAAATCTCGTTTGCGATGGCGATGTAGTAGAGTTCGTTGTCGATCTCTTTGACTTCCCTCAAGGGCGGCTTTGCATCTGCTGCGGTAGGGAAAGCCATCAAAGCGGCCAGAGCGATTGTTTTTGCAAATGACATGGGTTTTCCTTTCGTCTTGGACTGTCCAAGACGAAGGTATGTGCGTCTGCTAGGTAATAACGCCATGCGCGACACGTCACGATATGCAAAAACACCGGTCATCATGGCCGTTGGCAAGTTCCTGCAAATGTGAGTTGGTCGTCGGCAATGGTAAGCTGCTGCGGTTCTGTGTCTGGCCCTACTTTCCAATTGATCCGCGACGATCCGAAATTCTGGACGCAGAACTTTGTGCCCTCGTGCCGTCCAGCTTCGCGCGCACCGTCCAATGACGCCGATACACCTTTGACGACAACAGTAAACTCAGCAGGTGAATTCTTTTTGTCGACCGCTTTGGCTTTGGTCCGAAACGCCTTGCCATCGAACAGAATACGGTCCTCTGACGGTCTGATCAGACCGCAGGCAGACACACTTGCCAAAGCCAACACAACAACAAGAGTTTTAGGGGCCTTCATACATTCCCTCATTGTTTTTTGTTCCGCCATGTCGCCATCAAAACGCCGCCACCAATGCCATAAGCCCGATCACAAACATGCAGGCCCAGCCCAGCACATACAGCACGGAGCGCAGACCGCTGTTCGGCTTGCCGATCCCTCTGAGATGCACCACCAGCATAAGTAGCCGTGCAACCAATGCGACCGACGCCAGAAGGTTGACCCAGAATGGGCTGACCCCCAGCAAAATTGCCGCCACAACAACGGTTAGAAACGCCGGGAGCGTTTCGGTCCCGTTCAGATAGGCCCGGTTCAGACGATAGGCTTGATCGCCATAATCCTGCTCGGGCGTGGCACCAGGTGCCAAGCCCTTGCCCTGCTTGGCCAACGCGGAAAACGGGGCCAGAAACAAAACGACCAATGTGAAGAACACAACGGATGCTATGGCGTGTGAATATTCAGCAAAGGCTTCCATTCGGTTTACTCCGCTGCCATCGCACCCATGCGGCCCGATTTCTGGGCCTTGATGCGGTCCTCGATCTCTTCCCGGAAGTTGCGGATCAGGCCCTGGATCGGCCAGGCGGCCGCGTCACCCAAAGCACAGATGGTATGGCCTTCGACCTGTTTGGTCACATCAAACAGCATGTCGATCTCTTCCAACTCGGCCTCGCCGCGCACCAGACGATCCATAACGCGCATCATCCAGCCGGTGCCTTCCCGGCATGGCGTGCACTGACCGCAGCTTTCGTGCTTGTAGAATTTCGACAGCCGCCAGATCGCCTTGATGATGTCCGTCGACTTGTCCATCACGATCACCGCAGCCGTACCAAGGCCCGAGCCCAGATCATTGCGCAGGTAGTCAAAATCCATGATCGCGTCGCGCATGTTTTCACCGCGCACGCACGGAACAGACGAGCCACCCGGGATAACCGCCAACACGTTGTCCCACCCACCGCGAATGCCACCGCAATGAGTTTCGATCAGGTCCTCGAAGGAAATCGACATCGCCTCTTCCACGACGCAAGGGTTGTTCACATGGCCCGAGATCGCAAACAGCTTTGTGCCCGCGTTGTTCTGACGGCCAAAGCCTGCGAACCAGTCCGCACCTCGGCGCAGGATGGTCGGCACGACGGCAATCGATTCCACGTTGTTCACCGTGGTCGGGCAGCCATAGAGGCCAGCCCCTGCCGGGAACGGAGGTTTCATCCGCGGCATGCCCTTTTTGCCCTCAAGGCTTTCGATCAGCGCGGTTTCCTCACCGCAGATATAGGCGCCCGCACCGTGATGCAGGAACAGATCGAAATCCCAGCCTGAACCCGCCGCGTTTTTACCCAGCAGACCGGCGTCATAAGCCTCATCAATCGCGGCCTGTAGCGCCTCGCGCTCGCGGATGTATTCGCCGCGCAGGTAGATGTAGCAAGTATGCGCGTTCATAGCGAAAGACGCGATCAGACAGCCTTCGATCAGCGTATGCGGGTCATGGCGCATGATTTCGCGGTCTTTGCAGGTGCCGGGCTCGGATTCATCCGCGTTCACCACCAGATAAGCCGGACGACCGTCGCTTTCCTTGGGCATGAACGACCATTTCAGGCCCGTCGGAAAGCCCGCACCGCCGCGACCGCGCAAACCCGAGTCTTTCATCGTCTGAATGATCCAATCACGGCCCTTTTCGATCAGGCCAGCAGTGCCGTCCCAATGCCCGCGGGCCTGCGCGCCTTTCAGCGTGCGCTCATGCATCCCGTAGATGTTGGTAAAGATCCGGTCCTGATCCTTCAGCATCGCGTGTTACCTTCAGCTGTCCTGACGCATGCGCCAGAGTTGAAAAATGTTGATGCCCGCATAGATGAAACCCGCCAAAGCAGCGAGATCAAACAGCAGAGCGTGCCGGGTGGTCAAACCCAGCGCGGGGCCGATGAACAGGTTCATGGCAAGCCAGATCAGCATGGTCACGGCGATGACCACTCCGATGTGTCGACCCTTGCGGGCTATGGCCTGTTCCTTATCTTTGTCCATCTTTCCCTGATGCCCCGGGTGGGCATCCGCTTAGTCTTCGTAGGTGCCGTCTTCCTTGGCACGTTTGGCGAATTCGGTTTCTTCACCCGCCGCAAGCTTGGCCGCCTGTTCGATCCAGCCGTCGCGTTCGATCCGGCCCTTGAACTTCAGGCGTGCATCAACCCAGGCCACATGTTCGGGTGTCCAGGATGCGATCTGGTCGTAGTGATAGAAACCCAGCTCATTCAGCGTTTCTTCCAGCTTGGGACCAACGCCTTTCAGCATCTTCAAATTATCTGGCTTCCCGTCCCGTGCTGCCGTCAGCGTCTCGGGTTGAGCTTCTTTGACGTCTTCTGCGGCCTTTGCTTTCGCTTCAGCCGCTTGCTTTGCTGCAGGCTTAGGTGTTTCCGGCGCCTTTGGAGGTATGGCAGCCGCCGACGCGCCGGCCTGCTTGCCATCCTTGCCCAACCACGGTGTCAGGATCGGCACTTCGGTTCCGTCGATGCGCTTGATCGTGTCGCCCAGATCCGTCGCCAGCTCAACGCTTGCGTTGTGTTCCGGCTTTCCAGCTTCATATTCCGACAAGCTGCTCAGCCCCTTCAACGGCTCAGCCGCATAGCGCCCATTCTGCGGTCCAGGCGTCGGCACCTTGCCAGCGACCAGATCGTCGATGATCCTGCCAAAACTCTCAGCCGTCAGGTCTTCGTAGTAATCCTTGCCGATCTGGGCCATCGGAGCGTTGGTGCAGGAGCCGAGGCATTCGACTTCTTCCCAACTCAACTTGCCATCGGCAGACAGCTCATGCGGCTTGGCTGCGATCTTTTCCTTGCACACCGCAATCAGATCCTCGGCCCCGCATATCATGCAGGAGGTCGTGCCGCAGACCTGAATATGTGCAACAGACCCAACCGGTTGCAGTTGGAACATGAAATAGAACGAAGCGACCTCGAGCACGCGGATATAGGCCATGCCCAGCATGTCGGCAACAGATTCAATCGCCGGACGGCTTAGCCAGCCCTCCTGCTCTTGCGCGCGCCAAAGCAGCGGGATGACCGCGCTGGCCTGACGGCCTTCGGGGTATTTGGTGATCTGAGCTTCGGCCCATTGCTGGTTGGCAGCGGTAAAAGCGAAGCTTTCGGGTTGATCTGAATGGAGGCGACGGAGCATCTCGGCTATCTCATGTTCTCTCTGTAACTTCGCTATGCACTAATTCGGTACCGAAGAGCTTGAATTGGGTGACCAAAAACCCTCAGCATTTTTGCTAGCTAGATTCATTCTCTCAAAGTCGCTTATCGCCAGCAAAAAGTCCGCTTTGGACAACCCCGCCTCCACGCCGACTTCGTCGAACAATCGGGCACTGTCATATCTGCCCGGAAAGTCAACTATTTTCGCAAACGCTGCGCGCAAAGCCTGGTTTCCCTTGACTTGATCTGCAGTCAACTGCGCGGCTGGATTGTACGGTAGCAATTTGAGTCCATAGATATCCTTTAGGAATTGGACCAGAATACCATCTCGGACCAGTTCCAAGACCAGCAAGCGCACAGTCTGTTCTTTCAAGTCATCTTTCTCAATATCGAATTCTACATCAAATGCTGATGCTTTAAGCTTTTCGGTGAGTTGACCTATCGAAAGTAAATTATCCGATTGAGTCATAATCTCTTGGAGTTTTGCCTTGCGCCAACTGCTTACCGTCTGCTGACGCCGTTCCGCATCTAATTTCTGGGATTGTTCAACCCTTTGCAGGTAGAACTTATAGAACCCAAAAAGTGCCGCTACGATACCGAGAACAGTTGAGATTAACCTGATTTCTTCGGCATTATTTGTAAGCCAATCCATTAGCGATCAATCTCCCCAAACACTACATCCATGGTGCCGATGATGGCGGCGACGTCAGCTAATTGGTGACCTCCGGCAACGTGGTCCATGGCTTGCAGGTGCAGGAAGCCCGGCGCGCGCAGCTTGGCCCTGTAAGGCTTATTGGTGCCGTCGGCGACCAGATAGACGCCGAATTCGCCCTTGGGGGCCTCGACCGCGGCATAGACCTCGCCTGCGGGGACATGGAAGCCTTCGGTATACAGTTTGAAGTGATGGATCAGGCTCTCCATCGAGGTCTTCATGTCTGACCGTTTCGGCGGGGTGATCTTGCCACGGGCCAGAACGTCACCCGGGCATTCACGAATCTTGGCGATAGCCTGACGGATGATCAACAGCGACTGGCGCATCTCTTCCATGCGGCAGAGATAACGGTCATAGCAGTCGCCATTTTTACCGACGGGGATCTGGAATTCGAATTCGTTATAGCATTCGTAGGGCTGCGCACGGCGCAAGTCCCAAGCCAGACCGGACCCACGGACCATCACGCCCGAGAAGCCGTATTTCTGGATGTCATCCTCGGTCACAACGCCAATATCAGCGTTGCGCTGTTTGAAGATGCGGTTTTCGGTCAGCAATCCGTCAATGTCGTCCAGAACGGCGGGGAACTCGTGGCTCCACGCCTCGATATCGTCCAGCAGTTCCGGCGGCAGGTCCTGATGGACACCGCCAGGGCGGAAATAGGCGGCGTGCAGGCGGGCTCCACAGGCGCGCTCATAGAACACCATCAGCTTTTCGCGCTCTTCAAAGCCCCAGAGCGGCGGGGTCAGAGCACCTACATCCATTGCCTGCGTGGTCACATTCAGCAGGTGATTCAGGATGCGCCCGATTTCGGAATACAAAACCCGGATCAGCGAACCCCGACGCGGTACTTCGACACCGGTCAGCTTTTCGATGGCCAAACACCAGGCATGTTCCTGGTTCATCGGCGCCACATAATCCAGACGGTCGAAATACGGCAGGTTCTGCAGATATGTCCGACTTTCCATCAGCTTTTCGGTGCCACGGTGCAGCAGGCCGATATGCGGATCGCATCGCTCGACGATCTCGCCGTCGAGCTCGAGAACCAGACGCAGAACCCCGTGCGCCGCAGGGTGTTGCGGGCCGAAGTTGATGTTGAAGTTGCGGATCTTCTGTTCTCCGCTCAGCGCGTCCGTGCTGCCGTCATCGTATCTTGAGCCGTCCATCAACGCCCTCGTTTCTTCTTTTTCGCCTCGGCCCGCACCCGGACCTTTTCGGCATCAGCCGCTTTTTCTGCCGCGGCTGCCAATAGGGCACCCATTACGCCCAATGCGATCAATTCACCCATCATGTCAGCGTCGCTCCAATCATTGCAGCCTTGTTGCCTTCCTTCGGGTTGAGACGTTTTTTGTTACGTCTCTTGCTTCTCATCCCCCGGCAGGATGTAGTTCGCACCTTCCCATGGGGACATAAAATCGAATTGTCGGTATTCCTGCACCAGACTGACGGGTTCGTAGACCACGCGTTTTTGCGCCTCGTCATAGCGAACCTCGGTATATCCGGTGGTCGGAAAGTCCTTGCGCAGCGGATAGCCGCGGAAACCATAGTCTGTAAGGATACGCCGCAGATCCGGGTGACCCGAGAACAGGATGCCAAACATGTCGAACACCTCGCGCTCGAACCAATTGGCCGAGGGGTGAACATCGACGATCGAGGGCACCATGTCCTCCTCGCGGATCGAAACCCGCAGGCGGATGCGTTGATTCTGGTACATCGACAGGAAGTGATAGACCACATCGAACCGCTTGGCGCGTTCGGGATAATCGACACCGGTGATGTCCACCAGGGTTGAAAACTGGCAAGACCGGTCGCTTTTCAGAAATTCGATAAATTCAACCAGGTTTGACGGCGCCACATCGACATTCAGCTCTCCATGGGTGACATCCCAGGACAAGACGCAATCGGCCCGCTTCAGCTCCAGCTGTGCGCCGAGTTCTTTGAGTGCTTCGCTCATCAACTCTCTCCTCAGCGGACGATGGTGCCGGTACGGCGGATTTTGCGTTGCAGTTGCATCAGACCATACAGCAACGCCTCAGCGGTCGGAGGGCAGCCCGGCACGTAAATGTCTACAGGCACAACCCGGTCACAGCCACGTACGACCGAGTAAGAGTAGTGATAATAGCCACCGCCATTGGCGCAGGATCCCATCGAGATCACATAACGCGGCTCGGGCATCTGGTCGTAAACTTTACGAAGCGCCGGGGCCATCTTGTTGGTCAGCGTGCCTGCCACGATCATCACGTCTGACTGGCGTGGGGACGCACGCGGCGCGATACCAAACCGTTCCGCATCATAACGGGGCATCGAGGTATGCATCATTTCAACCGCGCAGCAGGCCAGACCAAAGGTCATCCAATGCAGCGACCCGGTGCGCGCCCAGTTGATGATGTCCTCGGTCGAGGTCAGCAAGAAGCCCTTATCCTGCAGCTCAGCGTTCAGGGCCTGGGTGGCGACTTCTTTGTCGACGCCAGCAATGTTTGCACCCGTCATCACTCCCATTCCAAGGCCCCCTTCTTCCACTCATAGGCAAAGCCGATGGTCAGAACACCAAGGAACACCATCATCGACCAAAATCCGACATCGCTGATGTCCTTGAAGCCGACGGCCCAAGGGAACAGGAAGGCGATTTCAAGATCGAAGATGATGAAAAGAATCGACACCAGATAGAACCGGACATCGAATTTCATCCGCGCATCGTCGAAGGCATTGAAACCACATTCATATGCGCTGACCTTTTCGGGGTCTGGATTGCGGACGGCCAGAACCACAGCAGCCAGAATCAGGACGATCCCAAGGCCAACGGCAACGGCCAGAAACACCAGAATCGGGAGGTACTCCCGCAGCAGGTCTTCCACGAATAGCTCCTTTCCTGCGCATATCCCAAAAGGGTGCGCCGTCAATTGGCGTGTTGACTGGACATTCTCTATCCCTGCGGGGTCAGGGGGTCAACCGAACACAGTGCCCCACGACATCAAACATGCGCTTGACAGCGCGGCATAGAATCGCAGTGGGGTTTCTTGCCAAGGCCAAGCGGTTCTTTGTTAAACCTACTTATTCCATGCAGGTTTTCGTTTTTCGAAGAACGCCGCAATTCCTTCACGCGCCTCTTCCGTTTCCCAGCGTTCAACCAGTTCCCCAATGGTCTGGTCTATCACAGCGTCATCAATGCGCGGGCCCAGAGTTCTGATCAGCTCTTTGGCCGAGGCAACCGCGCCGGGCGCGCATGACAGATAGGGGCGAATTTCGTCCTCTATCGCATCCGCAAGCTGTTCCGCGGACACCGTCTTTGCCAGCAAGCCCAGCTCAACAGCTTCTGCAGCATCGAACAATCGGGCCGACATAAACACTCTGCGCGCACGCGCTTCGCCCATACGGGCGATGACGTAAGGCCCGATGGTGGCAGGGATCAGGCCCAGCCGGGTTTCAGTCAGACCCATCTTGAGGCTGTCCACCCCTATTGCGATGTCGCAGACAGCAGCCATCCCAACACCGCCGCCAAAGGCGTTACCCTGTAGCGCGCCGATCAAAGGCTTGTGCAGTGTGTTCAAAGCTTGCAGCATCTCAGCCAGCTTGCGGGCCTCGGTGAAACGGGTCGCTTTATCCGCCGCCATCTGATCCTGCATCCAACCCAGATCGCCACCTGCGCAAAAGCTCTTTCCGGCTGCGGCCAGAACAACGACCCGAACGGTATCGTCCTGCCCCAATTGCTCTGCGGCCTGGGTCAGCTCGGTGATCATCTGACCAGACAAAGCGTTGTGCTTTTCTGCCCGGCTCAGGGTCAGAGTGGCTATCCCTCGTGAATCGGTCGAGATCGCGAGTGTTTCAAACATTTCAGCCCCTTAGTGCCTTTGCCATCCGCGCGGCTTCTTCAATCACATCGAGGTCCAGCCCCGTTTCATATCCTAGTCGTTGCAAATGCTCGGCGACGGCTTCAGTGGCCACATTGCCTTCGGCCCCCGGCGCATAGGGGCAACCGCCCAACCCGCCTACGGCTGCGTCGAACACACGCACGCCCAGCGCCAGCGCCGCATCGATATTGTCAATTGCGCGTCCATTGGTGTCGTGGAAATGCCCCGCCAGCCGCGTCACGGGAACCCTTTCGCGCACCGCCAAAAGCATATGTGCGACCTTGTCTGGCGTTCCCTGCCCGATCGTATCACCTAACGAGACCTCGTAGCAGCCCAGCGCAAACAACCGGTCTGCAACCTCGGCCACTTTCTCGGGCGGGGTTGGGCCGTCATACGGGCAATCGGTCACACATGAGACATAACCGCGTACCGGCAGGTCGATATGGCGCGCTGCTTCCAGAATCGGAACGAACCGCTCAATCGATTCCGCGATTGACGCGTTGACATTGGCCTTGGAAAACCCCTCGGACGCCGAGGCAAACACGGCAATCTCGTCTGCCTTGGCCGCCAGCGCATCCTCATACCCACGCATATTGGGCGTTAGCGCCGCGTAGCGGACACCATCCGCGCGGTTGATCCCGGCCAGAACTTGTGCTGACCCGGCCATCTGCGGCACCCATTTTGGTGACACAAAACTTGCGACTTCAATCCGACGGAACCCGGCACGGCTGAGGCAGTCGATCAGTGCCACTTTGTCGGCAACAGGTATCTCACGCTTTTCGTTCTGCAGCCCATCGCGCGGCCCAACTTCATAAATCTCGACCTGATCACCCATGTCTGTGCCCCTTCTGGCTGCTTTTTGTTTTCAAAACGGATGATCTGACCGTGCCACGTGTGGCGACGCGGGTACAGATCACTCTTCCTCCAACCGCACCAAGGCTGCCCCGGCTTCGACTTGAGCACCATCTTCGACCAGCACCTCGGCCACAACGCCATCGCGCGCCGCCAGCAGGGAATGCTCCATCTTCATCGCCTCAAGAATGGCCAAGCGATCACCCTCTTGCACGGCCTGACCCGCTGTCGCAAAGACCGCTTTGACCAGACCTGGCATCGGCGCCTCGATCACATTGGTATCGCCCGTAGCACTGGCATCCCGATCAAGCGGGTCGATCAGATCAAAGCTGCGGCCATAATCCTTAAACACGGTCAGGGTCGACCCACTTACAGAAACGTCTGGCATCGGCGCACCGTTCAGTGTCCAGCGATCCGAGGTCCGCTCGGCCAAGACGCGATCCTCTCCCATTTGCCAAATCTGTCGATCCGGCCCGTCGACTTGCACATCCAGATCCAAGGTTTCGCCCTCAGCGGAGAGTTGCACGGCGCGATGCAACGGAGCCCAAAGAGAGAACCCGGTTTCAGGCGCGACATTCACCACGTCCAAGGCTGTCATCGCTGCTGCAACGACTGCCACGACCGAAGGTTCTGCTTCCTGAACCAATGTCTCAAGGTCCCGCCCGATCAGACCCGTATCCACATCGCCCGAGGCAAACCCCGCATGACGGGTCAACGCCCCCAGGAAAGCCAGGTTTGTTACGGTGCCCGCCACTTTGGTTGTTTGTAAAACCCGGTGCAACGTCTCAAGTGCGACAGAGCGGGTCGGCCCGTGCACAACCACTTTGGCAATCATCGGGTCATACCATGGGCTGATCGTATCCCCTGCCCGCACGCCACTGTCGGCGCGGCAATTGGCAGGGAAATCCAGATGCGTCAGCGTACCCGTCGCAGGCAGGAACCCTTTCGGAACATCTTCCGCATAAAGCCGTGCCTCGAAGGCATGCCCTTGAATATACAGGTCTTCCTGCTGCTTCGGCAAGCTTTCACCCGCCGCGACACGCAATTGCCATTCGACAAGATCGACACCGGTGATCGCTTCGGTCACAGGGTGTTCCACCTGCAAGCGTGTGTTCATCTCCATGAACCAGAACCTGTCTGGGCGCAGCCCGTCCGAGGCGTCCACAATGAACTCAACCGTGCCCGCGCCTTTGTAGCCAATCGCCTCGGCGGCACGCACGCCAGCCTGCCCCATAGCCGCGCGCATCTCAGGCGTCATGCCGGGGGCCGGAGCCTCTTCGATCACCTTCTGATGTCGCCGCTGCAAAGAGCAATCGCGTTCGAACAAATGCACCGCATGGGTGCCATCGCCAAAAACCTGCACCTCAATATGGCGCGGCTTGGCGACGAACTTCTCGACCAGCACCGCATCATTGCCGAACGCGGTCTTGGCCTCACCGCGGGCGCTGTCCAGCGCTGCGGCAAAATCCTCGGGCCGTTCGACAAGCCGCATGCCCTTGCCGCCACCGCCTGCCACGGCCTTGATAAGAACCGGATAGCCTATGGTATCCGCTGCGCCCGCCAGATGCTCGGCATCCTGATTGTCACCGTGATAGCCTGGGACCACCGGAACTCCGGCCTGCTCCATAAGAACCTTGGCGGCATCTTTCAGGCCCATCTTGCGGATCGCCTCAGCCGACGGGCCAATGAAAACCAACCCCGCAGCCTCAACCGCATCCACGAAATCAGGGTTTTCGGACAGAAACCCATAGCCGGGATGGATCGCCTGCGCACCAGTATCCAACGCGGCCTGAATGATCACATCGCCCTTCAGATAACTCTCGGCAGGGGCCGCACCACCGATATGAACAGCTTGATCCGCCATCTGCACATGCTTAGCCGAGGCGTCCGCGTCCGAATACACCGCAACGCAGGACACGCCTATCTTCTGAGCGGTTTCCATAACGCGGCAGGCTATCTCACCCCGGTTGGCAATCAGGATTTTGTTGAACATAGTTTACTCCTCAGCCGCTAGATCTTCGATGAGGCGGAACCGTTCGCAGAGCAATTCCATCTTGGGATCAAACCCGCCATTGCGCTCAAAATACTGGCGGTGGTGCTCACGCCACCCTTCAAGGGTCTCATTTTCGCCTTCGGCCAACGCAAAATCTTCGGTCACGTCGCAATACCGACAGATCGCCACGTCGACCGTTTCGATCACCAATGCCGGGCGATCATCCCATTCCAGTGCGATATCACGCCGCCCCACGACAGGCTTCGCCGGGCTGTCTTCGGGATAGTCACGCGAAGCTCCGCAAGTCGCCGTTTTCCGACCCGTTCGCACCAGAGACAACAGCTCAGCGCTCAATTCAGCATTGTCGCCAAACTTGAAGGTTTGCGCGCCTGGATAGCGCGCCGCGACATCATTCACACAAACGCTCATCTCACATCCTGAACACGCCGAAACGTGTCTCCTCAATCGGTGCATTCAGCGCCGCGCTCAGCGACAGGGCCAGAACGTCGCGCGACTTGCGCGGATCGATGATGCCGTCATCCCATAGCCTCGCCGAGGCATAGAGCGGGTGGGACTGCTCTTCGAACATCTCCAGCGTTGGGCGTTTAAACTCGGCCTCTTCCTCAGCCGACCAAGTGCCGCCCTGCCGTTCGATCCCGTCACGTTTGACGGTGGCCAGAACGCCCGCCGCCTGCTCACCGCCCATCACCGAAATGCGCGAGTTTGGCCATGTCCACAAGAACCTTGGCTGATAGGCCCGACCAGCCATGCCATAGTTCCCGGCCCCGAACGAGCCGCCCACCAGCATCGTGACCTTCGGCACCGAGGTCGTCGCCACCGCAGTCACCATCTTGGCCCCGTGCCGGGCGATACCTTCGTTTTCGTATTTCCGCCCCACCATGAAGCCGGTGATGTTCTGCAGGAACACAAGCGGCGTCTTGCGCTGCGAACACAACTCGACAAAGTGCGCGCCCTTCTGGGCGGCCTCAGAAAACAAAACGCCGTTGTTGGCAATGATCCCGACCGGACACCCTTTGACATGGGCAAATCCAGTTACCAGCGTGTCGCCAAAGCGCGGTTTGAACTCATCGAACCGAGAGCCATCGACCAAACGTGCAATCACCTCGCGGATATCATAGGGCGTGCGCAGATCAGCAGGGACGACGCCAAGAATTTCCTCAGGGTCGTACGCAGGTTCCTCCGACGTTTCAAACTGTAGGCCACGCTTAAGTTCGGCACCGCCCAACGACCCAACCGCGCGCCGGGCCAACGCAAGCGCGTGGGCGTCATCCTCGGCCAGATAATCCGCCACGCCGGACAAGCGGGTGTGGACGTCTCCCCCACCCAATTCCTCGGCACTGACGACCTCGCCCGTCGCGGCCTTAACCAGAGGTGGTCCGGCCAAAAAAATGGTGCCCTGCTCTTTCACGATGATCGTCACATCAGACATCGCGGGCACATAAGCCCCGCCCGCCGTACACGACCCCATTACCACCGCGATCTGAGCAATGCCTTTGGCGCTCATCCGCGCCTGATTATAAAAGATGCGGCCAAAATGGTCGCGGTCGGGAAAAACCTCATCCTGATTGGGCAGGTTCGCACCGCCGCTATCGACCAGATAGATGCAGGGCAGATGGTTTTCCTCGGCAATCTCCTGAGCGCGCAGATGTTTCTTGACTGACAGCGGGTAATATGTGCCGCCCTTTACGGTAGCGTCGTTGCAGACCACCATAACCTCCCGGCCCTGCACACGACCGATCCCGGCAATCACCCCGGCACAAGGTGCGGCATCGCCATACATCCCATGCGCCGCCGTCGCGCCGATTTCCAGAAACGGAGAGCCCGCGTCCAACAGGTTCGCGACCCTGCGCCGCGGCAGCATTTTGCCCCGTGATTCATGCCGCGCGCGGGATTTCTCGCCCCCGCCCATCCGGGCCGCTTCGGCAGCAGCTGAGATTTGGGCCAGCGCGTCGAGATGAGCGGCGCGGTTTGCTTTGAAGCCCTCGGAGGCGGGCATGGCTTTTGATGTGAGTTTCATTTTTAGATATCCACCTTCAATGCCCGATTACTTATGGGCAAGACCACCACTGCGAAGTAAATTATGTAGAAGGTTACGCTCTTTGCAGAAGACGAGAGGGGCCAATTGAACAGCCCTTCAGGGTTGTTCAAATTGATACTAATCTCATCCAGTGCCAAGAAAGGCAAAGGCAGCGTCATCAGAAAAAACAATAGTAAGAAATGAAAAACCCCATTCTTGGACTTAACGCGCAGCCAAGCTTCGCAGTTGCCACACCTTACAGCTGGCTCGTACTCCTCACTGCCAACCCTAGTGTTCAAAACACTTAAGGGCTGCGGCACCCCATATTTGGGGTACTTTAACCCTGACAGACGCCGCAAAATCTTATTCATTGTCGGTCTCCCCCGCCGCCCGAGCCTTCAACTCTTTCCGGATCACCTTCCCCGTCACCGTCATCGGCAATTCCTCCAGAAACGCCACTTCGCGCGGATAAGAGTAATGCGCCAAACGGTCTTTGACCCAATCCTGCAACTCACGCTCTGCAGCCTGAGCCCCCGGTTTCAGCACCACATACGCCTTGACGATCTCGGTCCGCAGCGGGTCGGGCTTGCCGACCACACCTACTGTCGCCACCGCGGGATGGGTCAGCAGGCAATCCTCGATCTCGGCAGGGCCGATGCGGTATCCGGCTGAGGTAATCACGTCGTCGTCGCGACCAACAAAGCGCAGGAACTCACCCTCCCAAACGCCTCGATCTCCGGTGATCAACCAATCGCCCCGGAATTTCTCAGCCGTCGCCTCGGGCCGTTTCCAATATTCCAGCAGCATCGAGGCGGACCCGCGCCGGATCGCCACGTCGCCTTCCTCGGTCGTCGGATTGCCGTCTTCGTCGATCACCGCCACGTCATGCCCCGGCACGGGTTTGCCGATACAACCGGGCTGCACTGGGAAATCCTCGGCGCAAGAGGACACCACCATATTGCATTCGGTCTGGCCGTAGAACTCGTTGATCGTCAGACCAAACGCTTTTTGCCCCCAGGCCAGCATCTCGACCCCCAAGGGCTCGCCCCCGGACGCGACCGAGCGCAGGCCGGGAATACTCTGATCTGCCGCTTTCAGCATTCGCAAGGCCGTGGGTGGGAAGAACACGTTGCGCACTCCGCCGCGCGCGACAATATCGGCGCAGGCTTCGGGCGTGAATTTCTCAAGCCGCGCCGCGACCACGGGAATACCAAGCGCCAGGCCCGGCATTAGCACATCGAACAAACCGCCGATCCATGCCCAATCCGCCGGTGTCCACAGGCAATCGCCCTCACGCAAATGGTTATGACTGATCGAGACACCCGGCAAATGCCCGGTCAGCACACGATGCCCATGCAGCGCGCCCTTTGGGCTTCCTGTGGTACCTGAGGTATAGATCAGCACCGCTGGGTCCTCGGGACCGGTGTCGGCGAATGGAACGGGTGCGCCAGCCTCACCAATTTCTGATGCAATCAGAGCTTCGGCCAAATCGCCCAGCAGTGCAGCCCCTTCGGCATCGGTCAGCACAATTTTGGCGCCTGCATCTCCGACCCGCGACCTCAGGGCATCCTGCTTGAACAATTTAAACAGCGGGACAGAGATCGCTCCGATCTTCCAGATGGCCAGATGGGCTGCGGCGCACCAGGCGGACTGGCCCAGCAGCACGCCGACGCGGTCTCCGGGCTGCACACGGCGCAGCAGGGCGCGGGACAGATCATCCGACATATTAGCCAGCTGTCCGCAGGTGACTTGGCGTGCATCCGCACCGGTCAAATCAATCAACGCCACCTGATCTTCGGTATGGCGCAAGCATTGCTGTGCCATGTTCAATCGCTCAAGCACGTCCCAGCTACCCCCTGGGCGCAAACCCGGTATGCGCTCAGCGTTTAGCACCGTGAAACTCCCTTGTTTCTCTTACACTTAACCAGATTTCATGCGGTCCCGCAGTCACCGGAATTTGATGCAGATCAGGGCGACCCGGACGCCAGTCTGCGACTCCAGTCCCATCAACAGAACCAAAGGCAAGAATATGACCAAGAAACTCGCCGCATTGACCCTGTCCACCGCGCTGGTTGCGATGGCCGCCCCTGCGTTTGCTCAATCGCAAGGTGACTGGACCGTCGGCGTCGGTGTGGGTTATTTGGACCCGAAATCCGACAACGGCACGATTGCTGGCGCACCTGCGACGATTGACGCAGATACACGCCCGATCTTCACCGCTGAATATTTCATCCGTGACAAACTGGGCATCGAACTGCTGGCTGCAACTCCGTTCAAACACACCATCGCCCTTGGCGGTGTTGATGCGGCCACAGTCAAGCACCTGCCGCCCACACTGTCGTTGAACTACCACTTCCCGACCAACAGCGCTTGGAAACCCTATGTGGGTGCCGGTCTGAACTATACCATCTTCTTCGATGAACAGACCGCTTTGGGCAATCTCAAGGTCGATGACTCCTTCGGTGTATCGCTGCAGGCCGGTTTGGACTACATGGTCAGCGATAACGGCGCAGTCCGTTTGAACGTACGCTGGTTCGACATCGACTCGGACGTATCGCTGAACGGTACCAATATCGGCACCGCAGAAATCAATCCGTTCCTGGTCGGCATTTCCTACGTCCATAAATTCTAATCCCATCTCAAAAGCGCCCCGCAGTGACCTCGTCTGCGGGGCGTCTTTTCTCATAGCATTTCGCTCATCATTTCACGGCCGATCAGCATCCGGCGAATCTCGCTAGTGCCAGCGCCGATCTCCATCAGCTTGGCATCCCGGAAAATCCGGCTGACCGGCGAATCCGACAAGAACCCGGCCCCGCCCAGCGCCTGAACCGCCTGATGCGCCTGCACCATCGCCTGTTCAGAGGCATACAGACAGCACGCCGCCGCGTCCTGACGCGTCACGTCGCCCCGATCACAGGCCTTGGCGACCTCATAAACATAAGCCCGAGCCGAGTTCATCGCCGTGTACATGTCGGCGATCTTGCCCTGCATCAGCTGGAAGCTTCCGATGGGTTTGCCGAACTGTTTGCGCTCGGCCAGATAGGGCATCACTTCGTCCAGACAGGCGGCCATGATGCCGGTGCCGATCCCGGCTAGAACCACACGTTCATAGTCCAGCCCCGACATGAGCACGGCCACGCCACGCCCCTCTTCGCCCAACACGTTCTCGAATGGAACCTCGACGTCTTCAAAGATTAGTTCAGCCGTGTTCGACCCGCGCATCCCCAGCTTGTCGAAATGAGGTGAGGTCGAGAACCCTTTCATTTCTTTCTCAATCAGAAAGGCCGTGATCCCCTTTGACCCGGCATCCGGATCTGTCTTCGCATAGACCACCAGTGTATCCGCGTCCGGTCCGTTGGTGATCCAGTATTTATTGCCATTCAAACGGTAATGATCGTTCCGCTTCTCCGCCCGCAACTTCATCGACACAACGTCCGATCCAGCTGACGGTTCCGACATGGCCAGCGCGCCGACATGCTCACCCGAGATCAGGCGCGGCAGGTATTTCTGCTTCTGCTCCTCACTGCCGTTCAGCTTGATCTGGTTCACGCAGAGGTTCGAATGCGCCCCGTATGACAGGGAAACCGATGCCGAGGCACGCGCGACTTCTTCGACCGCGATCGTATGCGCCAGATAGGACATACCTGCACCGCCATATTCTTCGGGCACGGTGACGCCCAAAAGGCCAAGTTCGCCCATCTCTTTCCACAACTCATTCGGAAAAGCGTTGTTCAGGTCAATCTCAGCCGCCATGGGCTTGACCCGTTCCTGCGCCCAGCGATGCACCATTTCGCGCAGGGCATTCACATCCTCACCCAGATCGAACTTCATCGTGGCCATGAACATCTGCGTCCTCCCTCCGCGTTAATGAACAAGTGTTCAATAAATCAGTATCAGCGAATTCGTGCCCGGTCAATCTTTGTGAGCACCCCAAAGCAAAACGCCGCCCAACAAGGGCGGCGTTGCAAAAGATTGAGCGTGCGCCGCAGGCGCACTCCGCATGGTTACGACAGATAGACCGCGCCCACCTCGGTCCGGATTATCCGCGCAATCATCTGGCAATCTTCCAGTGAAAACGTCAGGGGTACACGCATGTCCATGACGCCAGCCAGAACACGATCGCTTTCTGGCATACGCTCACTGTCGAAATAACGCCAACTGTCATAGCGTGATGTGAACCCGGTTGGCTCGGCCCCTCCGAACCATTTCAACTCGACCCCTCGCGCCGCACAACGGCTGATCACGTCGGCAACCCCCTCGGACGACCAGTCCAGCAGCAGAAACTGGATCGAAGATCCGACATAGGTTTCCTCCTCGGGCCGCTCAACTATGGTCAGGCCCGGCGTTCCGCGCAAACCGGTTTCGATCTCGCGATAGCGCTCATTCCAACGCTCCACCTGACGGTCCAGATCGCGCAATTGCGGGCGAAGAATTGCAGCACGCAAATTGTCCATCCGGCCAGAGACATTCGGCGTCGTGTATTTGATCCGCTCGAACACCTCGGGCCCCGGTGCGGCCAGATGGCGCTCATACAGCATGTAGGATCCCGACAGCATTGTGGCTTTGGCCGCCAACTCCTCGTCATCGGTGACAAGCAAACCGCCCTCGCCCGAATTCACGTGCTTGTAAGTCTGGCACGAATAACAGCCGATCACGCCCTGCCGCCCTGACAACTGGCCCCGCCAGGCTGCACCCATAGTATGCGCGCAGTCTTCGATCACGATCACCCCGGCGGCATCGCACATCTGCATCAGTCGGTCCATGTCGCACAGGTGGCCCCGCATATGGCTGAGCATGAGCACGCGCGCCTGATCCAGTTTGCGCTCAAGATCATCCAAATCGATGGTAAGATTCTCGGTCACGCCCACAAAGATGGCCCGCCCCCCAACCGAAGCAATCGACCCCGGCACCGGGGCCAACGTGAAGGCGTTGGTCAGGACAGGATCACCGGGCTGAACTCCAACCGCGCGAAGGGCGGTGGCCAGAGCATATCCGCCAGATGACACAGCCAGACAGTATTTCGCCCCCATCTGCGCCGCAAATTCCTGCTCCAGCAGAGCCGTTTCCCCCAATTCGCCCGCCGCCACGTTATAGCGATGCAGACGCCCGTGGCGCAGAACGGCCAGAGCCGCCTCTATCGCGTCCTCGGGAAGGGGTTCCTGCTGCGTGAAATTGCCAGTAAATGTTTCGGTCATGGTCTTTTTCTGGGGCTCCGAGTGAGTCCGGTCAAGGTTTCAGGCTGCCGCACCTATCAGATCGGGCACGAGGTCCGGCAAATCGTCGAAGTGGTGCAACAGGGCTTCGGGTTCCAATGCCGCCATGTCATCCCCTGACGGTCCGAATGTCACCAAAACAGATGGAACCCCTGCGGCTTTGGCGGTGTTGCGGTCTGTATCCGAGTCTCCGATCAGCACGCACCAATCAGGGTCGCCCCCGGCGCGACGCGCAGCTTCGCGGAGTGGCGCCGGATCAGGTTTGCGCACCGGCAGCGTGTCGGCACCGACCAATGAGGCAAAGCGGTCTCGTACACCCATGCGGTTCAGCAACAATTCGGCCAGATGTTCAGGTTTGTTGGTGCAAATGCCAACACCGTACCCCGCCTTGCTCAGCATCTCGACCGCTTGCAACGCGCCGGGATAAAAACTGGTGTGGGTGTCGATGTCCTGCGCATAGGCTTCAAGCAGAACCGGGTAATAGGCGTGGACCGTATTCTCATCAAAGGCACCCACGCGTTTTAAACCGTGGGTCAACATCATGCGGCCACCGCGCAGCGCTATACCAGCATCCTGTCCATGGACCAGCACATCGCCGTGCCCCATTTCGCGAAAACAATGGTTCGCTGCGGCCAGCAAATCGCCTGACGTGTCCGCCAATGTGCCGTCCAAATCGAATATGACGGTGCGCATATCGCCTCCTTATTCGGCAGGTTTTCGCCGTGTCCTGTTTCAATCGGCAATCTTGTTTGATGGCCGAACGGCTTGCGCCTTTGCCCTCAGCGGATAAAACGGTCGGCAACAAAACACAAAGAGAAAACGATTTCATGAGCATTGCCCTTGTCATCCTTGCCGCCGGAAAAGGCACCAGGATGAATTCGGATATTCCCAAAGTCCTGCACCCCATCGCCCAAGTGCCGATGCTTGTCCACGCGATGCGCGCCGGGTCCGTTCTGTCGCCCGACCGCACCGTGATCGTCACCGGCCACGGGTCGGAAGCTGTGGCTAAGGCGGCACAGGGCGAAGACGAAGAGGCGCAGATCGCAGTTCAGGAAGAACAGCAGGGCACTGCCCACGCAGTCGCGCAGGCCCGACAAGCGCTAGAGGGGTTCAATGGCGATGTTGTCGTCCTTTATGGCGACACCCCGTTTCTGCAACCCGACACGCTGGAACGGATGATCGAGGCACGGTCGACAAACGATCTGGTCATTCTGGGGTTCGAAGCCGCCGACCCAGCACGTTATGGCCGGTTGGTTATGAAGGGCGACAGCCTAGAGCGCATCGTCGAATTCAAGGACGCCACTGATGAAGATCGTGCTGTAACCTTCTGTAATTCCGGACTTCTTGCCTGTAGCGCAAAACTATTGTTTTCGCTGATCGATGCTGTCGGAAACGACAACGCTTCCGATGAATACTACCTAACTGACGTGGTGGAAATTGCCCGCAACCGTGGTTTGGACGTGACCGCCGTCGCCTGTGACGAGTCCCAGACACTGGGGGTGAACTCGCGCACGGATCTTGCCGCCGCGGATGCCGTGTACCAGGCCCGCGCACGTGCTGAGCTTTTAGACATGGGTGTCACCTTGATGGCCCCTGAGACGGTGTATCTGGCCGCTGACACTGTGATCGGGCGCGATACAGTGATCGAACCCAATGTGGTGTTTGGTCCCGGCGTCACGGTTGAAAGCGGCGCGACGATCCGGGCGTTTTCGCATCTGGAAGGGTGCCATGTCAGTCGCGGCGCGATCATTGGGCCCTATGCCCGTTTGCGCCCCGGCGCCGAGTTGGCCGAAAACACGCGGGTTGGAAACTTCGTCGAAATCAAGAACGCTGAAATCGCCGAAGGTGCCAAGGTCAACCACCTCAGCTATATCGGCGATGCGACCGTGGGTGCTGCAACAAATATCGGCGCAGGAACAATCACCTGCAACTATGACGGCGTGATGAAGCACAAGACCACCATTGGTGAGAACGTGTTTATCGGGTCGAACACCATGCTTGTCGCCCCCGTAACCGTAGGCGACGGCGGAATGACAGCAACGGGCACTGTCGTGACCAAGAATGTGGAACCTGACGCGTTGGCTGTGGCTCGCGCCAAGCAGGAAAACAAGCCCGGATATGCGCGTAAATTGTTTGATATGTTAAAGGCGAAGAAGGCTCGCCGCGATAAAGAGGCCTGAGATATGTGTGGAATTGTAGGTGTTTTGGGGCAGCACGAGGCGGCCCCTATTCTGGTAGAGGCCCTGAAACGGCTGGAATATCGCGGCTATGACAGCGCCGGAATTGCTACTGTGAATGATGGCGCGCTGGGCCGCAGGCGCGCGGTCGGCAAGCTGGTCAACCTCAGCGACCTGTTAGTGCACGAGCCGCTGCCCGGAAAGTCCGGTATCGGTCATACCCGTTGGGCCACACACGGCGCGCCCTCGGTCAACAACGCGCATCCGCACAAAGCAGGCCCTGTGGCCGTGGTTCATAACGGCATCGTCGAAAACTACCGCGACCTAAGGGCCGAACTGGCCCAGCATGGCGTCGATTTTCAGACCGAAACGGATACCGAAACCGTTGCCTTGATGACCGAGCATCACCTCAACTCGGGCATGTCGCCGGTTGAAGCCGCATTCAAAACGATCGATCAACTCGAAGGCGCTTTTGCGTTGGCGTTTTTGTTCGACGGAGAGGACGACCTGATCGTTGCTGCCCGCAAGGGGTCGCCGCTGGCCATCGGCCACGGGGATGGTGAGATGTATGTCGGGTCTGACGCCATTGCCTTAGCGCCATTGACCAATCAGATCACGTATCTTGAAGAAGGAGACCGCGCGGTTCTGACCCGCACCTCTTTGGAAATCCGCAATGAGGCCGGTGAGCTAGCCAACCGTGAAAAGCGCAAGATCAAGCTGGATCACGCACGCGCTGACAAGGGCGAGCACAAGCACTTCATGGCCAAGGAAATTGCCGAACAGCCAATCGTCGTGGCCGAGGCTATCCGATCTTACTTGCCCACCGGCGGTGACCGCGTTGTGCTGCCGGACACCGAGCTGGATTTCACCAAGCTGGACCGTCTGACCATGGTGGCCTGCGGCACGGCTTTCTACGCCTGTCTGACCGCGAAATACTGGTTCGAACAACTGGCCAAGATGCCGGTCGAGGTCGATATCGCCAGCGAGTTCCGTTACCGCGAGCCTCCGATCACCGGGCGCACCCTGGCGCTGTTCGTCAGCCAGTCAGGAGAAACCGCCGATACGCTGGCCGCATTGCGCTATTGCGAAGGTAAAGCTGACAAGATTGTTTCGGTTGTAAACGTGCCGGAAAGCTCGATTGCCCGCGAAAGCGATATTGCCCTGCCGATTCATGCAGGTGTTGAAATCGGCGTTGCCTCGACAAAGGCCTTTACCTGTCAGCTCAGTGTACTGCTGATGCTGGCACTCAAGGCTGCTGCTGACCGGGGCACGTTGACCGATGAAGAAATCGCCGATCATGCTGCGGCACTGCGTGGATTACCGACTATTTTGAACGCGGCGCTGGATCAGAACCGGGCGATCCGTAAAGCCGCCCAAAGGTTGTCTGAAGCCCGCGATGTGCTGTTTCTGGGCCGTGGCCTGATGTATCCGCTTGCAATGGAAGGCGCGCTGAAGCTCAAGGAAATCAGCTATATCCACGCCGAAGGTTATGCATCGGGTGAGCTGAAACATGGGCCCATTGCCCTGATCGACAAACATATGCCCGTGGTGGTCATGGCCCCGCGTGACACTGTCTTCGACAAGACCGTGTCGAACATGCAGGAAGTGATGGCCCGAAAAGGCAAAGTGATCCTGGTGTCAGATGATGACGGTATAACGGAAGCTGGTGACGGTGTTTGGAGCACCATCCGAATGCCCCACGTTCACAGCAGCCTTGCGCCTATTCTGTATTCCGTTCCCGCGCAACTGCTTGCCTATCACACGGCCGTTGCCAAAGGCACAGACGTGGATCAACCTCGCAATCTGGCCAAGTCGGTCACAGTGGAATGACCTGGCCTGCCCCTGTCACCCTTGCCGGAGATCACGTTCGGCTGGAGCCGCTGAATATTGCACATGCCGAAGCGCTGAAGGCTTCGGCGGCAGATTTGGGACAACTTTGGTATACCTCTATTCCTACTGTCGAAGGGATGGAGGCTGAAATTACCCGCCGCATCGGGTTGCACGACATGCAGCCCTTTACCGTGATGACCCCCGACGGCACTCCGGTGGGCATGACCACCTTCATGAACACGGATGAGGTCAACCGGCGTGTCGAAATCGGGTCGACCTGGATCGGGCGCGCTGTCCAGCGCACCCCGCTGAACACCGAAGCGAAGTTCTTGATGCTGCGCCACGCCTTCGAGGATCTTTCTTGCAATGCGGTCGAGTTCCGAACCCATCGGATGAACTTTCAGTCGCGACGGGCCATAGAGCGGCTCGGCGCGCAGCTGGATGGCATCCTTCGGGCCCATATGGTGATGTCCAACGGCACGCTGCGCGACACGGCAGTATATTCGATCGTTGCCGCGGAATGGCCTACAGTGCACGCGCATCTGCTCCATAAGCTGGAACAATGACAATGGACGAAGCGCTGGCCGCGCTGCAGGCCCATGCCGACCCCGAACGCGCCCAGCAGATGGCGGCCTATCACAAGACCGACCGCCCATATCTGGGCGTTGGAAACCCAGTGCTCAACGACTTGACCAAAGCGTGGCGGCAAGAGCTGGACGTATTCAAACGCGTCGACCTCGCTGGCGCACTGTGGCAAACCAATATTCACGAAGGCCGGATTGCAGCGGCCAAACTGCTGACCCAAGCCCGTATCCGCCCCGACCAAGAAGTTTGGGCCTTGCTGCAAAGTTGGTTGCCGGATTTCGACGCCTGGGCCATTGCCGATCATGCCAGCGTGGCGATGCAAAAGCGCCTGACGGCCAGCCCCGAACGGTTGGAAGAGGTTGAAGGCTGGACCCAATCCAACCACATGTGGACCCGCCGCGCGGCGATGGTTGCGACCCTGCCTTGGACCAAGCAGAACCACCCCAAGCCCGAAGACATACTGCGCCGCGACCGTATTCTAAGCTGGGCTGCCGGATATGTCCCGGATCGCGACTGGTTCATTCAGAAGTCCATAGCTTGGTGGCTGCGTGAGCTGTCCAAACATGACCCAGATCGCGTGATTGCATTTCTGGAAGAATACGGCAACGCGATGAAGCCATTTGCCCGCCGTGAAGCTGGCAAATACCTTAGGGATCAGTTGGCGTAGACCTCGACCTCGACCAGTTCATCCAGCGGCACCAGCAAGGCCCGCATGGCATCCAGCGACAAACGGCTGCCGCCACTTGCCGGGCCAGGAATCGGAACCAAGGTGATATAGGCCTGCGCCCCGGTTCTTGGCACCACAACGCGCGCCGTTACCTCGCTTTTGACCAAAGGTGTCTGCATCCATCGCCCGGGCGTGGTTGGATCACCCAGCCCGGCGATACTGGTTTTTGCCCCGGCCCAGGTGGGGCGCGCAGATACAGGCTCGGGCTCCAACACTTCTTCTGAAACCGATGTCGTGGACCCCGTTTCGGTAACGGTCTGCGCAGGCGCATCGTCTCTTCCGAAAACGCGGTCGGTCTTGGACCGGACCGCGTCGCAGCCAGCGCCCAGCACGCACAGTAACAAAAGCATTTTCTTCATGCCCAAATCCTACAGCCCTGCGCGCATCTGTACCAGCGCAAAGCACAGTTCCCCCTTGTCGGGACCCGGTTCCGGCTTTACCTATTACGCCATGACAGCTCCGCTTATCGACCCGTTTGCCCGCGCCATCACATATCTCCGCGTTTCAGTCACGGACCGCTGCGATTTTCGCTGCGTGTATTGCATGTCCGAGAACATGACCTTTCTGCCCAAGAAAGACCTGCTAACGCTGGAAGAGCTGGATCGGATGTGTTCGACCTTTGTGAAGATGGGTGTGGAGAAACTGCGCATCACGGGCGGAGAGCCCTTGGTCCGCCGCAATATCATGACCTTTTTCAACGCAATGACCCGTCACTTGGACAGCGGCGCGCTGAAAGAACTCACACTGACCACAAACGGTTCGCAATTGCATCGCTTCTCAGAGGACCTCTATGCCGCAGGTGTGCGGCGGGTGAATGTCTCTCTGGATACGTTGGACGATGACAAATTCGCCAAAGTCACGCGCTGGGGTCGCTTGAAACAAGTCCTGAACGGTATCGACGCCGCGCAAAAAGCAGGCTTGCGGATCAAGATCAACGCGGTCGCGTTGAAAGGTTTCAACGAACCCGAACTGCCAAAAATCACCGAGTGGTGCGCCGAACGCGACATGGACCTGACCTGGATCGAGGTCATGCCCATGGGCGACATCGGCAACGAAGACCGTCTGGATCAATATTGGTCGCTCAAGGACGTGCGTAAGGAATACGAAAACCACTATACCGTCACCGATCTGGCCGAACGCACCGGTGGCCCCGCCCGCTATGTGCGCCTTGAGGAAACAGGCCAAAAGATCGGGTTCATCACACCGCTGTCTCATAACTTTTGCGAAAGCTGCAACCGCGTGCGCCTGACCTGCACCGGTGAGCTTTATATGTGCCTGGGACAGGAAGATATGGCTGATCTGCGCGCCCCGCTGCGCGATCACCCGGACAGCGAAACATCTCTGGAAGACGCGATCCGCGCCGCGATCAACCTAAAGCCCAAAGGTCACGATTTCGACTATTCCCGTCAGGCTGTTGATGGCCAGATGACCCGCCACATGAGCCACACAGGCGGCTGACATGCCCGGCGCAGACGACCGCCCGACGCTGCTGTACCGGTTGTACTGCGGCTTCACTGCTATGGCCCAACCCTTGGCTTGGCTTACCGTGCGCAAGAAGCTGCGCGCCGCAGATGTACCCGAAAACCGTCAGAGGGAAAGACTTGGCTACGCCAGCCTTCCCCGACCCAGCGGTCGCCTGATCTGGTTTCACGCCGCCAGCGTTGGCGAAAGCCTTTCAGTTCTCAGCTTGATCAATCGGCTGGCAGAAAGTCTGCCGGATGCCGCGTTCCTCATCACCTCTGGCACACCCACATCAGCTGCCCTGATTGCCAAACGCCTGCCTCCACGAACACGTCATCAATATCCGCCGCTGGATACTGCAGGTCCGGTGAAACGCTTCCTCGATCATTGGAGTCCAGATGCGGGCGTATTTGTCGAAAGCGAAATCTGGCCTCGCCTGATCGTGGAAAGCCATCAGCGGAACATCCCGTTGGCGCTCTTGAACGCAAGATTGTCTGAAAAATCCATAAAAGGCTGGGAAAAACGCCCGGACACAGCACGCTTCATCTTGTCCAGATTCCGCCTGTTCCTGACCCAGAATGACAAAACGGCAACCAATCTGGTCGACATTGGCGCGGCGCCGGACCGCGTACTACCGGGCACCAACCTCAAAGCAATGTCTGATCCGTTGCCCGTGGATCAAGCCACTTTGCAAGACATCCAAGCACAGATCGCGAACCGCCCCGTCTGGATCGCAAGCTCGACCCACGAAGGCGAAGAAGAAATCGTTCTCGCCGCACACAAGACCTTGCTCGAGCGGTGGCCCGACCTGCTCTTACTCTTGATACCGCGCCACCCCGAACGCCGAGGTGGTATCGCCACGCTGATACATGACGCTGGGATGACGGCATCTTTCCGCTCCAATAACGAAACGATCGGGGAAAACACCCAGATCTATGTGGCAGATACATTGGGAGAGACCGGAACTTGGTACGCGCTTTGTCCCATTGTGTTTCTTGGCGGTTCGCTAAAAGAA
Organism: Ruegeria sp. HKCCD7296; assembly: GCF_013110775.1. Classification (NCBI taxonomy): domain Bacteria; kingdom Pseudomonadati; phylum Pseudomonadota; class Alphaproteobacteria; order Rhodobacterales; family Roseobacteraceae; genus Ruegeria; species Ruegeria sp. HKCCD7296. The sequence goes on along the minus strand of NZ_WVRF01000005.1, from coordinate 214,731 downwards.
ATCGGAGGTCACAATCCCTTTGAACCAGCTCAGGCCGGGGCCGCCGTGATCACTGGTCCGGGGTATTTCAACTTTGGCGAAACATTTTCCCCGCTGATCGCAACCGGTGGCGCTGTCGAAGTTCAAAACTCCACTGACCTTTCCAAGATCGTGGCGCACTGGTTGTCAGATCAAAACGCTCTGCAAGTTGCACAGGAAGCTGCACAATCTTGTGTAAACACGCAGTCAGATGCTTTGGAATCGGTCATCAATACCTTGTGTTCAGAGCTTAATCTGTACACACAGGATGCTTCTTCATCTGGCTAGAAATACCTCGGGGGGGGGTGGGGGCAGAGCCCCCACCGCCTCCATCAAGCCGCCGGCATTCTTTGTTCAACAATCTCAGCCCACCAGCTGCATCCAGCCGGAATGGCTTCGTCGTTGAAATTGTATTCCGGGTGATGAACCATGGCCGTGTCGCCATTACCCACCAGGATATATGCGCCAGGACGTTCTTCCAGCATGAACGCAAAATCCTCGCCCCCCATGACCAAAGGCGCATCGTCGCAATCCCCGGAAACCGAACGGGCGACATCTGCGGCAAACTCCGTCTGTTCGTCGCTGTTCACCATTACCGGATAACCACGGATATAGGTCACGTCTGCGGTGCCTCCGAAGGTCGCCGCAACTCCGCTGCAAATCTCGTTGATCCGCTTTTCTGCCAGATCGCGCATATCCTTGCTCATCGTCCGCACGGTTCCTTTGATCTGCACCGTCTGCGGAATCACGTTGAAGGCTTTTGACGAGGTTTCAAACGACGTCACAGACACAACCACCTGATCAATCGGGTCCGCATTGCGCGAGGAAATAGTTTGCAGCGCCAAAACCGCCTGCGCGGCCAGGACGGTCGTATCGACCGTCTCATGTGGCTTGGCCGCGTGACCACCACGTCCTTCAAAGGTGATGTCGAACTGGTCGGTCGCAGCAAAGAACGAGCCCGGACGGATCGCAAACTTGCCGACAGGCTGCCCCGGCCAGTTATGCATTCCATAGACTTCCTGAATGTTCCAGCGATCCATCATGCCGTCTTCGCACATCTCACGACCGCCGCCGCCGCCTTCTTCGGCAGGCTGGAAAATCACAACAACAGTGCCATCGAAATTACGGGTTTCAGACAGGTATTTCGCCGCGCCCAGCAACATCGCTGTATGTCCATCGTGGCCACAGGCATGCATGGCCCCCGGCGTCTTTGAGGCATAATCCAGCCCGGTCGCCTCGTGGATCGGCAGCGCATCCATATCCGCGCGCAAGCCAATCACTTTGCCTTTGCTGTCCGACTTCCCCTTGATTACGCCCACAACACCTGTGCGTCCAATTCCTGTGACGACGTCATCACAACCGAACTCTTTCAACTTTTCGGCCACAACTGCGCTGGTGCGGTGGGTTTCAAACAGGATTTCCGGATTCTCGTGTAGATCCCGTCGCCATGCTGTGATCTCATCCTGCAATTCGGCAAAGCGGTTTTTAACTGGCATATCTTCTCTCTCCTAATTCAAGCAGCCGGCATCCGGCGCTCGACCATTTCTGCAAACCACGAGCATCCGATTGGGATAATCTCGTCGTTGAAGTTGTATTCGGGGTGGTGCAACCCGGCGCTGTCACCGTTGCCCAGCACAATGAAGGCTCCGGGTCGTTCTTCAAGCATGAACGAGAAATCCTCACCGCCCATCACCATCGGCGCTTCGATACAGCTGCCTCCCACCGAAACGGCGGCTTCCTCGGCATATCCGGTCTGTGTTTCAGCATTGATCGTCACGGGTACACCGCGCGTATACTCGACATTCACAGATCCGCCGAATGTCGCGGCGATCCCCTTCGCGACCTCTTTCAGGCGCTGTTCGATCAGGTCCCGCATCTCATTGGAATGTGTCCGGACCGTGCCGCGTATCTGTGCCGATTGCGGAATCACGTTGAACGCTTTTGACGACGTCTCGACCGAAGTAACAGACAGCACGGCTTGCAGGATCGGGTCCGCGTTGCGCGACACAATCGTTTGCAACGCCACGATCAATTGCGACAACATCACAGTGGTATCAACTGTCTCATGCGGTTTTGCCGCGTGACCACCGCGCCCCTCGAGGTGGATGTCAAACTCGTCCGCCGCAGCCAGCAACGGGCCAGAACGAATGGCAAACTGCCCGGTTGGAACACCAGGCACGTTGTGCATCGCATAGACTTCTTGAATGCCGAACCGGTCCATCAGACCGTCCTTACACATGGCTTCAGCCCCATTACCGCCTTCCTCGGCAGGCTGGAAGATTACGACCGCCGTTCCATCAAAATTGCGCGTCTCAGACAGGTATTTCGCTGCCCCCAAGACCATAGCAGTATGCCCATCGTGGCCGCAGGCATGCATCGCGCCCGGGGTATTCGAGGCATATTCCAGCCCGGTTTGTTCTTGCATCGGCAGGGCATCCATGTCCGCGCGCAGCCCGATCACGCGGCCCTGCGTGTCGCTTTTGCCGCGAATAACGCCGACCACTCCGGTACGGCCGATGCCGGTTACAACCTCGTCGCAGCCGAATTCCTTCAGCTTTTCGGCGACCAACGCGCTGGTGCGGTGGGTGTCATACAGAATTTCCGGATGTTGGTGAATGTCACGCCGCCAACCTGTGATTTCATCGTGCATCTCTGCAAGGCGGTTTTTGATCGGCATGTCATTCTCCCAGATTTAAGCGACGGGCAATCGTCGTTCCACAAGCTCGGCAAACCAACTGCAGCCGGCGGGAATTGCGTCGTCATCAAAATTATACTCGGGGTGATGGCACATGGCCGTGTCCCCGTTCCCGATAAAGATGTAGGCTCCTGGCCGTTCTTCAAGCATATAGGCGAAATCTTCGGACGGCATGATCGGGTCCGTTCCGTCATTGATTTTGCCCGCGACAGCCGCCGCCGCTTCGGCCGCGTATGTTGTTTCGGCCTCAGAGTTCACTGTCACAGGGTATCCCGGCTTCCAATCGACCTCGGCCTTGGCTCCAAAGGCCGACGCCGTATCCACGGCAATCCGGCGCACCCGCTCTTCCGCGATTGCGCGGTATTCAGGATCCAGCGTCCGGACGGTTCCCTGTAGACGCACGGTATGCGCAATCACGTTTGACGCTACACTGTCCGTTTCAAAGGTTCCAACTGTCAACACAACGCGTTTGATCGGGTCAACCGTGCGCGAGACCACGGATTGCAAGGCAACAACGATATGTGAAGCCACAAGCGTAGTATCCACAGCGTCATGAGGTGCGGCAGCGTGCCCGCCTTTGCCAGTTACGGTAATTTTGAACTCATCGGATGAGGCCAGCAGCGCACCGGGCCGAATGGCAAACTCACCCACAGGAAGACCGGGCATGTTGTGCATTCCGTAAACTTCCTGAATACCCCAGCGGTCCATCAGCCCGTCCTGACACATGGCCAATCCACCTGCACCGCCTTCTTCGGCTGGCTGAAAGATCAGAACCACGGTGCCGTCGAAATTGCGCGTCTCGGCCAGATATTGCGCCGCCCCCAGCAGCATTGACGTATGCCCGTCGTGCCCGCAAGCATGCATCTTGCCCGAAACAGTTGAGGCATACTCCAGCCCCGTTGCCTCTTCAATCGGGAGCGCATCCATGTCAGCCCGCAATCCGATGACGCGCCCATGTGTGTCCGAACGCCCCTTGATCACCCCTACAACACCGGTTTTGCCGATGCCGGGTGTAATTTCGTCAACGCCAAACTCTTTCAGGCGGTCCGCAACAAATGCTGCAGTTTCGTGGACGTCATACATCAGCTCGGGATGGGCGTGCAGGTGTCGGCGCCACTTGGTAATCTCGCCATGCATTTCCGCAAGTCTGTTTTTAACGGGCATCTTAAGATCTCCCTCTCGGCTGCCGTCGCCGCTTTACGTCTGATCAAGTGCTCAGCTTTTCAACCAAGCGCTGCATGAATTTGTGACCGGCTTCGAACTGCGCAACCGAGATGAACTCGTTCGGCTGATGCGCCTGCGCAATATCGCCGGGGCCACAAATAACTGCCGAATAACCAGCTTCCTGAAACTGGCCCGCCTCGGTTCCGTAGCTGACAACATGGCTGGCATTGTCGCCGGTCAAGGCACGCACCAGAGTTTCTGCCTCACCGTCCTGTTCAGGCACAAGCCCTGGAATCGAGAAGTTTTCAGACAGCTCAATACGGGCGTCCGGGTGCACTGCTTGCATCCTGGCCTCAATCGCGCGGACCTGTTGAAAATACGCATCCTGCCATTGCGCCTTGGATTCATCCGGCACGGTTCGGAAATCCATCATAAACCGGCAATCCTTGGCCGTAATGTTGTGGGCTGTGCCACCTTCGATCATCCCGACATGACATGTTGTCCACGGCGGATCAAACACCGCGGCAACCGGGGTGGGTTCTGCAGCCATGTTCTTAGCATTCTGTTGGTTCGCCCAATCGATCAGAGGCGCGGCCTCCATGATCGCGTTGACGCCTGTGTGCATGATCGAGCTATGAACTTCGAATCCCGTGATGTGGGTGTCAAAGCCGAAACCACCTTTGTGCCCCGTCACGGCCTGCATCATGGATGGTTCACCCACGATCACGGCGGATCCTTTGGGCAGAACTTCCTGCATCGCTTCGATCATGGGCGGCGCACCAGTGCAGCCGACCTCTTCATCAAAGCTGAGCGCAAGCTGCAATGGCCGCTTGACCCCAGCGTGATGTGCCTCGACAAGGACCCAAATGGCTAGCGCATCGAAGCCCTTCATGTCGCAGGTGCCCCGGCCGAAATACTTACCGTCTTTCTCGATCACGGTGAAAGGGGCCGTATCCCACGGTTGCCCATCCACTGGCACAACATCGGTGTGACCAGATAAAACCACCGCGTCTTCTTCGAATGGACCAACATGCGCGAAGATCGCGGCCTTGTGCGGTTGATCCGGGTCGGGCCAACGATGCGGTTCGATTCCGTGGCTTTGAAGATATTCCTCAACCCAATCCACCAGCGGCAGATTGGTTTCACGGCTTACGGTCGGGAAAGAGATCAGCTTGGTCATGATCTCAAGCGGCGTCAGGCGTTTTGCCATTGGTATTAATATCCGCTATCCGTCGTTAGGATGAAGTGACCCGGCTCAACCTCTTGATAATGCGAAGGTTCAGGCTTGTGGCCAACCGGATGAATAGGAGACGGAATCGGTTTGAAGTTCAGATCTTTTTCGGACTTCCGCTTGTTCGGATCCGCAATTGGAACCGCCTTCATCAGCGCCTGCGTATAGGCGTGTTGCGGGTTCTCGAAGACCCGAGCGCGCGGGCCAAGCTCGACAATGCGGCCCAGATACATGACCCCAACATAGTGGCTGACCCGTTCAACCACAGCCATATCGTGACTGATGAACAAATAGGACAGGCCCAGCTCGGATTGCAGTTCCATCATTAGGTTCAGTACCTGTGCCTGCACCGACACGTCGAGGGCCGAAACGGCTTCATCCGCAATAATCAGCTTTGGGTTCAGGGCAAGAGCCCGTGCAATGGCGATCCGCTGACGCTGACCGCCTGACATTTCATGCGGGAAACGACGCATGAAACTGCGGGGCAGCTGCACCTTGTCGAACAGCTGTGCGACGCGGTCTTGCAGTTCTGATCCAGATGCAACCCCATAGTTGCGCATTGGTTCAGCCACCTGATCCACCAACTGCATTTGCGGGTTCAGCGACGCGAAGGGATCCTGAAAGATCATCTGCATGTCCAACCGCGCCTTGCGCAGACCGGCAGGGTCAAGCTTCATGATATCGACACCATCCAGATTGACCTCGCCCGCCATCGGCTCAACCAGCCGTAGGATCGAGCGCCCAGCCGAGGACTTGCCACAACCGGATTCGCCCACAAGGCTGAGTGTCTGACCTTTGTTCAGCGTGAATGAGACGTCCTCAACTGCATGGACGTTCGAAATCGTGCGCCGCAACAACCCACCCTTGACCGGAAAACGCGTTGTCAGGTTCTTGACGGTCAGCAGTACATCTTCCGTGCCGGGGATGGGGGCAATGTTTTGTCCTTCCACACCCAACAGTTTCATAGGTTCAGGCGCGGATTTCCCGCGCATCTCACCCAGCTTTGGGACCGCGGCCAGAAGGGCCTTGGTATAGTCATGCTGCGGGTTTTCGAAAATCTCTTTAACAGTGCCCTCTTCGACCTTGTTGCCGCGGAACATGACCACCACTCGGTCGGCCATCTGGGCAACGACTGCCATGTCATGGGTGATGAACATCACTGCTGTGCCGGTTTCCCGCTTGAGACGGTCCATCAAAGCCAAAATCTCGGCCTGAATGGTCACGTCCAAGGCCGTCGTTGGTTCATCCGCGATCAACAGACGCGGTTCGCACGCCATGGCCATCGCAATGACAACACGCTGACGCATACCTCCCGACAGCTCGTGCGGATACTGCTGCAAACGGCGCTCGGGTTCAGGGATCCGTACCTGGCGCAACAGTTCCAAGGCCCGTTCTTCGGCCTGGGATTTCGACATGTCCTTGTGGATTCGCAACCCTTCAGTCAACTGGCGACCGACAGTGAAAACGGGGTTCAGGGCGGTCATCGGCTCCTGAAAGATCATCCCGATCTCGTTTCCGCGAATCTGTTTCATCAGATCCTGGTCGGCTTTGGACAGGTCCATCTCTTCGCCATCACGCCGATCAAACAGCAGCTGGCCGCCTGCAATCTCGCCCCCGCCGAATTCAACCAACCGCATCAGAGACAGCGATGATACCGACTTTCCAGAGCCCGATTCGCCAACGATACAAACGGTTTCGCCCGGATTGACCTCGAACGAGACGTCCTCGACGCCGACGACAGGGCCATCCTTGGTCTGAAATTCCACCCGCAGTTTTTTGATCTGTGCAATAGGCTGATCCAGCACGCGCACGCTCCCCTGACGTTGTCATTTTTGTTCTGAGTGCCGAACGCTACGGCGGGCTACCGGGAAAAGTCAAACGCAATACACATTTTCGCGACGGCACCACTTGCATTTTTCTTAAGTTCTGTTTCGATACCCCACGTAACTGCTTTGGGGAGAGCGCGCGCTGCAAAACGTTAGCGCTATTATCGTTACCGATCAAAACCTTGTCCCAAGGCAGCAACGCCAAGTCCGCAGGCATTGCGGAAAAAATCGAGACACAAACGTGTCCAATTCGGGAGTAAATTATGAAAATCAAAACCCTTTTGCTTGGTGCGATTGCGAGCACGGCAATGGCTCCGATCGCCTTTGCCGAGCGCGGATCGGACGGCAATGTCAGCATCATTTATTGGCAAGCGCCGTCGATCCTGAACCCGTTTCTATCCGGTGGTACGAAAGATGTGGAATCAGCCTCATTGGTGATTGAGCCGCTCGCGCGTTACGACCAAGACGGCAACATGGTGCCTTATCTGGCATCGGAAATCCCGACCGTGGAAAATGGTGGCGTCAGCGAAGACCTGACATCGATCACATGGAAGATCGCGCCCGGAATCACTTGGTCGGACGGTTCTCCATTCACCTCGGCTGACGTGAAATTCACTGCTGACTACTGCATGCATCCCGAAGGCGGCTGCGCGCAGGTCACCAAGTTCGAGGGCGTCACCTCGGTCGAGGCGGTGGATGACCTGACCGTCAAAGTCACATTCGACAAGCCGACCCCCTTCCCCTATGGCCCGTTCGTGGGTGGTGAAAGCCCGATCATTCAGGCCGCTCAGTTCGCGGACTGCCTTGGCGCGAAAGCCCCCGAATGCACCGACCAGAACTTTAACCCGATCGGAACCGGCCCGTTTGTTGTAACCGAGTTCAAACCGAACGACGTCATCACTTTCGCAGCCAACGACAATTATCGTGACCCGGCAAAACCTGCCTTTGCGAGCGTGACCTTCAAGGGCGGTGGCGATGCAACGGCCGCGGGTCGTGCTGTCATGGAAACGGGTGAATTCGACTATGCTTGGAACCTTCAGCTGGCGCCCGAAGTGATCGCGCAGATGCAGGAAGGCGGCAAAGGTACCCCGGTTGCAGGCTTTGGCCCGCTGGTCGAGCGTATCATGCTGAACCAGACCAACCCATCGCCCGACCTGCCGGAAGGCGAGCGTTCAACGGCTGCTCATCCGCACCCGTTCCTGCAAGATCCGGCGGTCTACAAAGCCATGTCCATGGCCATCGACCGTCCGCTGCTGGTTGAGATCGGATATGGTCAGGCCGGTAAGGTGACCTGTAACTGGGTTCCCGCCCCTGCGGCCTTCAACTCGACTTCGATGACCTGTGACACGCAGGATATCGCAGGTGCAAATGCGCTGCTGGACGAGGCCGGAATCGTTGACACCAACGGCGACGGCATTCGCGAGAAAGACGGCGTTCCGCTGAAAGTGGTTTACCAAACCTCGACCAACGCTGTCCGTCAGGACTTCCAGGCGCTGATTAAAGAATGGTGGAGCCAAATCGGCATCGAAACCGAGCTGCGCAACATCAACGCGTCGGTCTTCTTTGGTGGTGACCCGGGTTCGCCTGACACCTTCCAGAAGTTCTATGCTGACGTTGAGATGTACGCCAACACCTTCAACGGCACCGACCCGCAGTCCTATCTTGGCAACGGCCTGTGCGACAAAGCACCGAAGCCGGAAAGCCAGTGGCAGGGTGAAAACATCTCCCGCTTCTGCAACGAAGAGTTTGACGCGTTGCACGCCAAACTGGCCGAGACCGCTGGTCTGGAAGCTCGCGCCGAGATCGCGAAACAGCTGAATGACATCATGGTTCAGAATGGCGGTATGATCCCGCTGGTTCACCGTGGTCGTCTGTCGGCGCACGCGAACACCTTGGGTGGCGTTGTCCTGAACGTTTGGGACAGCGAGCTGTGGAACATTGCGGACTGGTACCGCAAAACCGGCTCCTAAGCACTGATCTTGCAAAGCCGCGCCCCGGTCGTTATCGGGGCGCGGTCATTTGCACACCACCCCAACAAGAAGACGCATATAAAGGCGCCTCTTAATGCTCAATTTCACAATCAGACGACTGGTGCTGGCCGTACCCACGCTGCTGTTCATCAGCCTCGTCATTTTCCTGCTGCTCGAGCTTGCCCCTGGCGATCCGATGGCGCAGGTCCCGCTCACCGTTCCGCCTGAAGTCAAAGAGAAGATGCGCGAGGCGCTTGGCCTTGGCCAGCCGATGCATATCCGGTTCTGGAAATGGATCGTGCAATTCTTCTGGATCGAACCGCAGGTTCTGATCGACCACATGTTTGGCACCACCTTTTCCGAAGGTGACCTGCGTGTGATTTCGTGGCAGACCCGCTCGCCGGTCATGGACATCGTCGTTCAGCGTATCCCCCAGACCCTGTGGGTTGTCGGCACCGCCTATGTGGTCGCCATCCTGATCGCTCTGCCCATCGGCATCTATTCGGCCTACCGCCAGTATTCGTGGTTCGATCAGATGGGCACATTCGTGTCGATGGTTGGTTTCTCGGTCCCGCCCTTCTTCTCGGGCGTTCTGGTGATCGTGATCTTCTCGGTCCAGCTGGGTTGGTTCCCGTCGATCTATGACACAACTCATGTGGTCAACAGCTGGGACAGCTTTGTCGTACAGCTGAAGCAGATGATCATGCCGGTCATGGTTCTGGCCTTGCAGATTACCGCACAGCTCAGCCGGTTCATGCGCGCCTCGATGCTGGACAACCTCAATCAGGATTACGTCCGCACCGCCCGCGCCAAGGGGCTTAGCGAATACACCGTGGTTATGGTCCACGTCCTGCGCAACTCGATGATCCCCGTGGTTACCGTGATTGCGCTGGGTATTCCGGCCATATTCGGCGGCGCCATCATCACCGAGCAGGTGTTCAAAGTGAACGGCATCGGCCAATTGCTGATCGGCGCAATTCAGGCCAACGACCTGCCGATGGTGCAAACCCTGACCTTCATCTTCGCCGTGCTGATCGTGCTGTTCAACCTGATCGCCGATGTTCTTTACGGCATTCTGGACCCGAGGATTCGCTATGACTGATACCGACAAATCAGACACGCTGATCCCGGATGAAGGACTGGCAGCCGCCTCGACCGCCGTGCCGGGCGCAGGCGCTATGGAGGAACTGGCAACCCCTCCGCGCAGCCAATGGCGCGATGTGTGGGATCAGTTCAAGACCCACAAGGGCGCGATGGTTGGTGCGATCCTGTTCCTCTTCATCGTTGCAGGCGTCTATCTGGGACCGTACCTGTGGAGCATTGATCCAACGCAGATAGACATCCGTTCGCGCAATCAGGGACCAAGCTGGGCACATCCGTTTGGAACCGACCAGTTGGGCCGGGATATTCTGGCGCGCATGATGTCAGGCGGGCAGACCTCGGTCTCGGTGGGCATCACCGCGATGTTGCTGGCCCTTTTCCTAGGCTCCTTCATTGGGGTTCTCGCAGGGTTCTTCAGGCGGCTCGACGGCCCGCTGATGCGCCTGACCGATCTGTTTCTGGCCCTGCCCCTGCTGCCCTTGCTGCTGGTCATGATGCTGCTGTTCCGGGAGCCTTTATCGGCTGCCTTCGGACTGGAGCGCGGCATCTTCATCCTGATCGTCTGCGCCATCGGCATCACCTCGTGGATGCCGACCGCCCGGATCGTGCGGGGGGATGTACTGGCCATCAAGGAACGAGAATTCGTTCTGGCGGCGCGCTCTATCGGCACCAGCAACAGCCAAATCATCACGCGGCATATCCTGCCGAACGTGCTGTCACCGATCATGGTGTCTGCGACGCTTGGGATTGCCACGGCGATCATTACCGAAAGCGCGCTGTCCTTCCTTGGATTGGGCTTCCCGCCCGACTTTCCAACCTGGGGCCGCCTACTGTTCGACGGGGTAGACTATCTGCAGCAGTACCCTGAGCGTGTGTTCTGGCCCGGACTGGCAATCTCGTTGACCGTGCTCAGCGTGAATTACCTGGGCGATGGCCTACGCGACGCGCTGGATCCGCGAATTCGCGGACGTTAAGCAAACTCAGTCGGCGCGCCTGAGCGCGCCGGCCAAAACTATGATCAGGGCCGCCAGCGGCAGCAACACTGAAAACGCCAAACGCAAGCCAAACAGTTCGGCCAAAAACCCGATCAATGGCGGTCCGATCAACAGCCCCCCATATCCCAAAGTGGCAACACTGGCGATGGCCTGCCCCGGCGGCACTTCCGGGTCACTTGCAGCCCGGCTGAACGCCAGCGGCATAATCACGGCATAGCCTACACCCATCAGTGCAAAACCGGCCAATGCGGGCAGAGGTGTCACTGCTGATACCACGGCAAACACGCCAACTGCAGCGCACAACCCGCCAAATCGCGCCGTGGCAACCGGGCCGAAGCGAGTAATGACAACTGCGCCCGCCAGGCGAAAGGCCACCATTGTCACTGAGAAAACGGCGTAACCCAAGGCCGCAACGCTTTCGGTCGCATCTGTGATGTCGCGCAAATAGATCGCGCTCCAATCCGCGACAGCGCCTTCCCCCAGGGCCCCGCACAATGCGGTAAACCCAACCAAAACCAATATACCGGACGGCAGAGCAAACACGGATCCCTGCCCGCGCTCTGAACGTTTTGAAGTCCAACGCACCCAGGAAGAGGCGAGCGCAAAGGCCACGACGAGTCCTCCCGCCAGCAGGAAGTGCGCAAGAACACTCAGCCCCATCTGAACAGCAACATATCCGCTCAGCGCGCCAAGGCCCGCGCCCAGACTCCACATCGCATGGAAAGAGGACATTACAGGTTTGTCAAAGGTCTGTTCAACCTCAGCCGCCCAAGCGTTCATTGCCACGTCCATAGAGCCGTGGAAGGCACCAAAGATGAACAGGAAGACCGCCAACCCCCAAAATCCACCGGCCATGGCTAGCAGGATTAGCGACAGAGTATAAAGCACCGCAATGACACGGGTAATGGCAACAGCCCCGAACCGATCCGTGAGCCGCCCGGTGATGGGGAAAGAACAAACAGCACCAGCCGCCATGAACAGCAGCCCATAACCCAGTTCCTCATGCGACAGACCCAACCTGTCGCGCACAGCAGGGATGCGTGAGGCCCATATTCCGAACAGTGCCCCATTCAGGATAAACATGGCGGCAACCGCTCGCCATGCTGCAATTATGGTAATCACCAAAAACCCTCGCGTCGCTCGCCAAACGTCCCCTGTTCTACAGGTCCGGCCGAATTTGGCAATTGACGCTCAACCAAGCCGCTTGCGGATCCGTCGAATTGCGAACCAGACTCCGGCCACCACCGGGACCGTTACCGCCGCCGTCAGCATACCCTTGCTGATCCCCGACGCCGTTAGCGGATACAAAAGATAGCTTACCAAAGAAACCGCGTAGTAGCTGATTGCAACAACGGACAGGCCTTCGACAGTGTGTTGCAGCCGTAACGCCAGATCCGCCCGACGGTCCATGCTTTCCAACAACGCTTGGTTCTGCGCACTGCGTTCCACATCCACCCTGGTCCGCAACAACTCGCCAGCTCGGATGGCCCTGTCGGACAATGCCTGAAGGCGGCGTTTGGTGGACTTAACTGTCCGGATCGCAGGATCATAGCGCCGCATCATAAAATCGGCAAAGTTCTGACCGCCCTGGAACCGCTCTTCTCGCAACACTTCGATCCGCTGATTGACAATAGCTTCGTAAGCACCCGTGGCTCCGAACCTGAACGAACACCGGGCGGACAGTGTTTCGAGTTCAATCGACGTCGACAAAAGATCCTGCAGCAGCGCGTCAGGCTGAGCCGAGTTATCGGTCATCTGTCCCAGCAATTGTGTCAACTGTCCATCCAACTCTCCGATACGCGGCATCAACTGCTTGACACGCGCGAAGCCCAACATGGACATCGCCTTGTAGGTCTCAATTTCGCAGAGGCGTTGGACAATTCGTCCCGTACGGCGCCGACCGGTACCTTCAGCCACAAACAAAGCAAAACGCATGTGACCTGCCGGATCGATGCGAAAATCGCTGGCGCAAACAGCGGCATCGTCCAACACCCTGGCCACGGCCAGGCTTTCAGGCTCGAACCAATCCAGCAATTTGGACTTAATCACATCGTCACTTTCGCGCTCTACGACACGAACCATCGCAGATGTGACCCTTTGGCCCGGACTGGCCATCAGCCAATCGGGTGGAAAGACTTCGAAATCGGCCGGATTGAACGCACGGTCGCTCACGTTCTGAGCGATTGCCGTGTAGGTGACAAACTCTGTGTGTTGCTCCCATTTCAGCCAATGTCGACCGATCTGTCCGGCGTAATGCGTGGCATCAGGCTGAGGGTGCTGCGCGCCATGGCGATCCAGAAGATTGATCAAATGGGCCAAATCCTCGCGCCGATCACGGGCGACGGCAGCCTCCGGTTTTTTGATCGCCAGAAAGGCCACCGTACACGGCATCGAAGCGACAGGAAACGGTCGCGCATGCAATTCATTGGCCAACGCATATCGAAGGGGATGGTCGTCTATCGGTGTCATTCAGGGCTCCGCCTCGTCACGCGCACTATACGATACATATGACTTTCTTCAATTCTCTTTTTGTTTCATATACTTACAGGGATACAAAGGTATACAAGCCGGCTATCTCATTGATTTGGTTGCCACAGCTCGATCGGGTTGCCCTCGGGATCGTGGATGCGTGCGAATTTCCCAACCTCGCTGTCCCAATCCGGATGCGTTTCAACGGCGATTCCAGCCGCCTCCAGTTGCCGAGTCATGGCCGCCAGATCATCGACACGGAAGTTGATCATCCATTGCTGATCTTCCCGCCCGAAATACTCGGTGTCCTGCGCAAACGGAGCAAAGACAGTATAGCCTTCGCGTTGTTTCCAAGGCACGGGATTGTAATGATCGACGCCCAGGTGTTCCGCGTACCACGCACTCAAAGCTTCTGGATCGCGTGCCCGAAAGAACACGCCCCCTATGCCATTCACCTTCTGCATCACAAACCTCCTGACCAAGCCATTTTATCACAATCCGCTGCTTCATCTGGCTAAAAATACCTTGGAGGTCAGGAGGCAAAGCCTCCTGCAATACAAAAAAGAAAAGGGCGCCCAAAGGCGCCCTTTGCAATTGGATTAAGCCTTTTGATCAGTCGATCATGGGCAGCAGCTTGTCGAGCGACTGTTTTGCGTCACCGTAGAACATGCGGGTGTTCTCTTTGAAGAACAGCGGGTTTTCGATGCCCGAATACCCGGTGCCCTGACCACGTTTCGACACAAACACCTGCTTGGCCTTCCAGCATTCCAGAACCGGCATGCCAGCAATGGGGCTGTTTGGATCTTCTTGTGCGGCCGGGTTCACGATGTCGTTCGAACCGATGACGATGGCCACATCCGTTTCAGGGAAGTCCTCGTTGATCTCGTCCATTTCCAGAACGATGTCATACGGCACCTTCGCCTCAGCCAACAGCACGTTCATATGGCCCGGCAGACGACCCGCAACAGGGTGGATTGCAAAGCGCACATTCTTGCCCTTGGCACGCAGCTTACGGACCAACTCGCTGACTGACTGCTGCGCCTGCGCCACGGCCATACCGTAACCCGGGATGATGATAACGCTGTCCGCATCGTTCAAAGCCGCAGCCACACCATCAGCCTCGATAGCCACCTGCTCGCCTTCGACCTCCATCTGCGGGCCCGAGCTGCCGCCAAAGCCGCCCAAGATCACGCTGACGAAATGCCGGTTCATCGCCTTACACATGATGTAAGACAGGATCGCACCGGACGAGCCCACCAGCGCACCGACGACGATCAGAAGGTCGTTGCCCAGGCTGAAGCCGATCGCGGCAGCCGCCCAGCCCGAATAGCTGTTCAGCATTGAAACAACCACCGGCATGTCGGCCCCGCCGATGCCCATGATCAGGTGATAGCCGATGAACAGCGCCGCCAGGGTCATCAAAAACAGCGGGAGGAAGCCACCGGTGCTGGTATACCAGAACAGGCAGATCAGCGAGAGACCCGCAGCCGCCGCGTTCAATGCATGACCGCCGGGCAGTTTGGTCGCCGCCGACGTTACCTTACCCGCCAGTTTGCCATAGGCTACAACCGAGCCGGTAAAGGTGATCGCACCGATGAAGATACCCAGGAACAGTTCCACGTGCAGGATTGCAAGTTCCGCCGGGGTTTTCTTGGCAATCAGCTTTGCGAATGCCCCCAGATCGGACAGGTCCGCATCTTTGGCGCTGTCAACGATGGCCATTACCTGCGCCACGTTGCCGATTTCAAAATGCGCATTGAAGCCCACAAAGACCGCTGCCAGACCAACCAGCGAGTGCATTGCTGCCACCAGTTGGGGCATTTCGGTCATCTGGACGCGCTGCGCTACGTATTGACCGATCAGACCGCCGCCAATGATCAGCAGGATCGACAGCAGCCACAGGCCAGAACCAGGGCCAACCAGAGTGGCAAAGACCGCCAGCGCCATACCGACGATGCCGTACCAGACCGCGCGCTTAGCGCTTTCTTGGTTCGACAGACCACCCAGCGACAGGATGAACAGAACAGCCGCAACAACGTAAGCGGCAGTAGTGAAGCCAATCATCTACCCGGCCTCCTTAAGATTTCTGGAACATGGCGAGCATGCGCCGGGTTACGAGGAAGCCGCCGAAGATGTTGATCCCGGCCATGAAGACAGACAGCGCCGCCAGCAGGATGACCAGGAACGACCCCGACCCGATCTGCATCAAGGCTCCGACGATGATAATCGACGAGATTGCGTTTGTGATCGCCATCAGCGGAGTGTGCAAGCTGTGTGCTACGCCCCAGATCACCTGGAAACCTACAAATACGGCCAACACAAACACGATAAAGTGCTGCATGAAGCTGGCCGGGGCCACCAGCCCCACCAGCAGCATCAGTGCGCCGCCAACACCCAGCAGGGTGAACTGCTGTTTGGTCTGCGCCTTGAAGGCCGCGATCTCTTGCGCTTTTTTCTCTTCCGGGGTCAGTTCTTTGACTTCCGGTTTCTTCTGCGCCGCAATCGCCTGTACCTTGGGCGGTGGCGGCGGGAAGGTGATCTCACCCTCATGGGTCACGGTCGCGCCGCGGATCACGTCATCTTCCATGTCGTGATTGATCTGACCGTCCTTCTCTGGCGTCAGGTCGGTCATCATGTGGCGGATGTTGGTGGCGTACAGAGACGAAGACTGCGCTGCCATCCGGCTGGGGAAGTCGGTATAACCGATGATGGTCACGCCATTGTCGGTCACGACCTTCTCGTTCGGCACGGTGCCTTCGACGTTGCCGCCACGCTCGGCTGCTAGGTCAACGATGACCGAACCCGGCTTCATCGCCTTAACCATATCCTCCAGCCACAGCTTCGGCGCCGGGCGGTTCGGGATCAAGGCGGTGGTGATGACGATGTCCATTTCCGGCGCAAGCTCACGGAACTTGGCAAGCTGCGCGTTGCGGAATTCCTCTGATTGAACTGAGGCATAACCACCGGTCGCCGCACCGTCCTGCTGTTCTTCCTCGAAGTCCAGATAGACGAATTCAGCCCCCATGGATTCGACCTGTTCGGCCACTTCGGGGCGCACGTCGAACGCATAGGTGATCGCGCCAAGTGAGGTCGAGGTCCCGATGGCCGCCAGACCCGCCACGCCCGCGCCCACGATCAAAACCTTGGCAGGCGGCACTTTACCGGCAGCCGTTACCTGACCGGTGAAGAAACGTCCAAAGTTGTTGCCTGCCTCGATCACCGCGCGGTAGCCCGCGATATTGGCCATCGAAGACAGCGCATCCATCTTCTGCGCGCGCGAGATACGCGGAACCATCTCCATCGCGATGACGTTGGCACCTTTGGATTTGGCCAGCTCCATCCCCTCTTCGTTCCCGGCTGGGTTGAAGAATGAAATCAGCGTCTTGCCTTTGGTCAGACGCTTCATCTCGGTCTCGGTTGGGATGCGAACCTTTGCGACGATGTCCGAGTTCTTCCACAAAGACGCGGCGGTTTTGACGACCTCGACACCGACCGCCTCATAAGCCGCATCCGAGAACCCGGCAGCGGCACCCGCGCCTTTCTCGATGGCGCAGTCATAGCCCAGTTTCTGCAACTGCACAGCGGAGTCCGGCGTCATCGCGACCCGGTTCTCGCCATCCAATATTTCCTTCGGTGTGCCTATTTTCACTGGCAATCCCCCTATTTCTAAGGCCGAGCTGGTCCTCGGGTATGATTCGTTAAGAAAAGATGTATCTTGCGCAACTTTATTTCGCAAGCGCAGCATCCGTTACGTAGTGTCATGGAGGTGCCCACTCCTAAACCCAGCGACGCGTTTTGCGTTCATATCGGGCGAAATCCGCGCGGAAGGTGCGGCGCAACCGGTCCTCTTCTGGCACAATGAACCGACGCTCCAGTACCCAGACAAAGATGGGCACCAGCACCAGCGAGAAGATTGCATCAAACCGAAGGATCAGACCGGTTAGGATCAGAACGTCACCCAGATAGATCGGATTGCGGCTGCGCCTGTAAATGCCCGACTGTACCATGGCACTGGGCGTTTCATGTGGAATCACAGTGGTCTGATGCCGGCGAAACTCAAAAACCGCAAGAACCGCAAGAAGAACGCCGCCGCCGATCAAGACACCGCTGATTAGGTCGGTCAGCCCACCGTCCAACGACAGGCCAAGCCCCATGTATCGGCCCTGTAGCCAAGCCAGCAGGACAAAGCCCGCAAGCCACACAGGGGGAACATCGATCCAGCGCATAGTCTGTCCTTCGCGGGTGACGCCACGTAAGGATACGTGTCGTTTCTGGGCGCTGTCCTACCGTTTTCAGGTCAGAATAGCAAAACCCACGATGTCGCATCAGTGGACAGGCTGCTGCGGATCAGATACGCCGGTGGGTAAACAGCGACAGATAAACACAAAAAACGAGCTTTCATGACCGATTTCGCAGCAACCAAAGCCATGTTCGACCTGCCCGAGGGTGTGATCTATCTGGATGGCAACTCTCTGGGCCCCCTGCCTAAATCAGCGACCTCGCGCGTGCAGGATATGCTGACAGATGAATGGGGTCAGATGTTGATCACCGGGTGGAACAAGGCGGGCTGGATGGGGCTACCCACTGGGCTGGGCGATCGCATCGGCCGCTTGATCGGTGCCGAACAAGGCAGCGTCGTCACCGGCGACACCCTGTCAATCAAGGTGTATCAGGCAGTGGCCTCCGCGCTTGAGCTCAACCCGTCCCGAAAGGTTGTGCTGTCAGATAACGGCAACTTCCCGTCAGACCTGTACATGGCGGATGGCCTGCTACGCTCGCTGGGCGAAGACTATGAGCTGCGCATTGTAGACCCAGAGGATGTGGCAGAAGCAATCACAGAAGAGGTTGCGGTTTTGATGCTGACCGAAGTCGATTACCGCTCGGGCCGGATGCATGACATGAAAGCGCTGACCGAACTTGCACATGCAAACGGCGTGATAACGGTCTGGGATCTTGCGCATTCCGCCGGTGCAATTCCCGTTGATCTGGAAGGTTGCAATGCCGACTTTGCTGTAGGCTGCACATATAAATACCTCAACGGCGGCCCTGGCGCACCGGCCTTTATCTATGTCGCACCTCGACTGGCTGAAACGGTGCGTCCGGCCCTGTCTGGTTGGCTGGGGCACGAAGCCCCCTTTGCGTTTGATCTGGATTATCGCCCCGGCAGCGGGATCGAACGGATGCGCGTGGGCACGCCACCCGTGATCCAAATGACGGCTTTAGCCGCGGCCATGGACATCTGGGACATGGCCGAAATGGCAGATGTCCGAGCAAAGTCCATTGAATTGACTGAGCTCTTCATAACCCGCGTCGAAGCCGCCTGCCCCGAACTGCAACTGGCCAGCCCAAGAACGCCAGAGGTGCGTGGCAGCCAGGTCTCATTCCGCTTCACAGAAGGCTACGCTGCGATGCAGGCCCTGATCGCACGGGGTGTAATTGGCGATTTCCGTGCGCCAGATATCATGCGCTTTGGTTTTACGCCGCTTTACATCGACGAGGCCGACGTAATCCGAGCAACCGAGATTATGGCCGATGTGATGCAGAACAAGTTGTGGGACGCGCCGGAATATAAGATCCGCCAGCGCGTTACCTGACCTCAAGCCCAGCACCGAAAAGGGCGGCAACCTGCGCCACCTGCTGTTCATAGACTTCGGCCCCGGCGCCGATCAGCTTTAGCCCCTTGAGCGTGGCGGTGATCGTCCGACCGGTCTCTGCCGCGTCCGTCTGAAGGCGAACCCGTCCCGCCTGTTCCTGTTGCGTCAGCCAATCCGCATAAAGCCCTGCCAGTTTAGCCTCACCCGCAGCGATGATTTCAGAAGACAGGGATTTGGTGTTGTCCAGCATCTCGAGCCCGTGTGGAGAGGCCAGGATTTCAGCCATCCCGTCCGTCTGCGCCTGCACCGCACGCGTCAAAACCTCGGGCACCGACCCTTGCGTCGCCAGTGCTTCGGCGACCGCAACGCTTTTTTCGGCGTAGTACAATTCGGTCAGCTTGCTGACGATCGCCTCTTTGTTCTTGTAGTGCAGATAGACCGCTGGCCGCGACATCCCCGCCCCACGCGCAATATCGTCCATCGAAGTCTTACGATACCCGTAGGTGGAAAAGGCTTGAAACGCCGAGTTCAGGATCGCCTTTTGCCGTGAATCGTCATTCGTGTCTTTCATAACCGAAGCACTGACATTTTTTGTTGAAATTGTCAATTGACAGCATGACACTTTTCGCTAAATATGTCAGAAACTAGCCACAGCAAGAAGAGGTGCGCCATGGCGACGGCCCTTAAGATCAATGGAAAGCAACATCAGGTAGACCTGCCTGATGACGTCCCCCTGCTCTGGGTTCTGCGGGATGAGGTCGGATTGACCGGCACTAAATTCGGCTGCGGCGTTGCCGCCTGCGGAGCATGCACCGTTCATATCGACGGCGAGGCCGTGCGGTCCTGTCAGGTCGCGTTGTCGGATGTTTGGGGTGACGTGACCACAATTGAAGGCATCGGAGCACCAGACACCCTAGCCGCCATCCAGCAAGCTTGGGTCGATCATCAGGTTGCGCAATGCGGATATTGCCAGTCTGGACAGATCATGCAGGCCACTGCCTTGCTGGCAGAAAACCCGGCACCTACCGATGCAGACATCGATGAAGCAATGCAGGGCAACCTTTGCCGCTGTGGCACTTACCCCCGCATCCGGGCCGCAATCCACGACGCAGCGTCCAAGCTGAAGGAGGCATAAGCTATGGGTAAAGTTGGCAAAATCCTCCGTCGCACGTTCCTGATCGGCTCTGCTGCAATTGTTGGCGGTGTGGCCTTTGGCGCATATTACGTCACCCGCCCAGCCGCCAATCCGCTAAAACCCGGTGAAGGTCAGGCCGCGCTGAACCCGTTCGTATTGATCGATCAAAATGGCGTCACCCTGTTCGCCCCCCGCGCTGAAATGGGTCAGGGCGTGAAAACCACTTGGGCCGCGCTGATTGCCGAGGAACTGGACGTCGACCTGGATCAGATCACCGTTCTGCATGGCCCGGCGGCAGCGGCCTATTACAACTCCGCCCTGGTGGGCGAAGGACTGCCCAACAAGGGTTATGACATCTCGAATTTCCAGCACAATTTGGGTGAAGCACTGGGCGTTTTGGGCAAGACGCTGAGCCTGCAGGTCACTGGTGGTTCGACCTCGATGAAAGACGGGTTCGAGCGGATGCGGCAAGCTGGTGCTTCGGCGCGCGAAACGCTGAAACGCGCAGCCGCAGATCGGTTAGGCGTTGATCCTTTAGAGCTGCAAACAGCCTCGGGCCACGTTATTGCGCCCAACGGCGACAAGATTGCCTATTCCGAGCTTGCCGAGGATGCAGCTGGATTGGAACCGGTCGAAGTGCCTTTGCGCGATCCGTCCGAGTGGCGCTATCTGGGCCGGACCCAACCGCGTCTGGACATGGTTGGCAAGGTGACCGGCACGGCCGAGTTCGGCGTTGATGTCCGCCTGCCGGGCATGAAATTCGCGGCCGTACGCATTAACCCCAAATTGGGCGGCGCGATGAATGGCTTTGATGACGGTGCCGCCCAATCCATGCCAGGGGTCGAGAAGATTGTCGATCTGGGTACAGGTGTGGCCGTGATCGCCAACAACACCTGGTTGGCAAACCAAGCGGTTGAGGCCATCGACGTTGACTGGGGCGACGCGCCCTATCCACCGGAAACCGACGGTATCTTTGCCAAGATAGCCGAGGCGTTTGACGACGCGCCGAATTCGACCATGCGCGACGACGGCGATGTCAGCGTGACGCCCGAGGGCGCGACGGAAATCACCGCCGAATACCAAGTGCCCTATCTGGCCCACGCCACGATGGAGCCGATGAATGCCACCGCACTGTATACCGGAAATGCAGTGGAGCTGTGGTGCGGCAATCAGGCCCCGACCCTGATTCAGTTCCGTGTCGCGAACACCGCCAATCTGGACACGGACGCGGTGCAGATTCACACCACCTATCTGGGGGGCGGATTTGGCCGCCGGGGCGAGTTGGATTTTGGCGAGATCGCCACCAAGGTTGCCATGGCCATGCCCGGCACGCCGGTTCAGACGACCTGGAGCCGCGAAGAAGACATGCGCCATGATTATTACCGCCCCGGCGCAATCGCTCGGATGCGTGGTGCAGTGCACGACGGCAAAGCCGTTATAATCGACGGCAAGGTTGCTTCGCAATCCCCAACCCAGCAGGCGGTTGAACGCTACACCGGCTTCCCCGGTGGCGGCCCCGACAAGGTGCTGGTCGAAGGATTCTTTAACCAACCCTACGCAGTGCCAAACTATCGCATGAGTGGTCATATCGCGGATCTGGCCGTCCCGGTGGGCTTCTGGCGCTCGGTCGGTAACAGCCACAATGGCTTTTTCCATGAGACATTCATGGATGAAATGGCCCATGCCGCAGGGCGCGACCCGCTGGAGTTTCGACTTGAGTTGATGAAGTCCGAACACGCCCCCTCTGCCGGGTGTCTTGAAGCCGTGAAAGAGATGTCGGGCTGGACCGGCAAAACGCCTGATGGCGTAGGCCGGGGTGTCGCCTTTGCCTACAGCTTTGGCACACCCGTGGCACAAGTGATCGAGGTCGTCGACGAAGACGGCACCATCCGCATCAACAAGGCGTGGATCGCCTGCGACATGGGGCTTGCGCTGGATCCTGACAACGTCAAGGCGCAGATGTTCGGCGGCATGATCTATGGCCTGTCCGCCGCGTGCTATGGCGAAATCACCTTTGCAGATGGCGAAGCGGAACAGTTCAATTTCCCTGACTATGACGCCATTCGCATGCACACGGCCCCGCAGGTCGAGGTGCGCGTTCTCGAAACCAACCGCCACATGGGTGGCGCAGGAGAGCCCGGCACGCCCCCCTCGATGCCCGCGCTCGGAAATGCCCTGTTTGATCTGACCGGAGAACGCGCCCGCAGCCTGCCGCTGATCAATCAGTTCAACCTGCTGGTTTGATCAGAAAACGTCGGCTCGCCGCCCCCTCGGCGCGCCGGCGTAAAACTACGCGGTTTTCTGGAACACCTGCGCACCCTTGGACCAGGCTTGCACTGCTGCACCAAAAGCCTCGAACAGAGGGCGCGACACCGGGTCGTTTATGGCATCCCATTCGGGGTGCCACTGAACGGACAGCGTAAAGCCAGGCGCGTCCTTGATATAGATCGCCTCGGGCGTGCCGTCGGGCGCGTGACCGTCAATGACGACGCGCTCGCCAATGGTCTTGATGCCCTGCCCGTGTAGCGTGTTGGTCATGACCTCGGTCGCACCAAACAGGTCATGGAACACGCCGCCTTCATCCAGTGTTACAACATGCCGCAGCGCAAATTTCTCTTCTAGCGTACCGTCGGGCGGCATCCGGTGGTTCATGCGCCCCGGCAAGTCCCGGATCTCGGGATACAGCGTTCCACCCATCGCCACATTGACCTCTTGAAACCCGCGGCAGATGCCCAGAAACGGTTGTCCACGTTCCACACAGGCGCGAACCAGCGGCAGAGTGATGGCGTCGCGTGCCCGGTCGAACTCTCCATGCGCTTCGGTTTCAGGTTCACCGTATTCTTCCGGATGCACATTAGGGCGACCGCCGGTCAGCAGAAAGCCGTCGCAGACCTCCAGCAACTCATCGACCGTCACATAGCGCGGGTCCGCAGGGATCAGCAGCGGCAGACATCCCGACACATTGGCAACCGCGTCCGAATTCATCGTCCCACCCGCATGTGTCGGGTATTGGTCATTCATGAGATACGAGTTGCCGATGATACCGACGACAGGACGAGACATTCCGCTTTCCTTGTTGTTCCATTGCTTAACATGGAAGCTAGCGGCAGCCTCTCAGACGTGCAAGAATACACGCCCTGCATGACAGCGCAGGGACGTGTTCGACAATGCACAACGAGATCCTGAAACTCACCCAATAGGCAAAACTAAATTCCCAATAATGGCTAAATTTTGGGAAATTTTTCTGTAAATTGGTGATTCCGCGGATGAAGCTCTCGAAGCGTTAAATTTCGCCGATCAAGCCAGCTGCCTCAATTCCCGCCATTGCAGCCACTGCATCATTGTCCGAGGTGTCACCTGTGACTCCGACAGCCCCGATCACAGCGCCTTTCCGGTCGCGCAACAGAACACCACCTGGAACCGGGACGACCTGCCCGCCATAGACGCCATTCACTGCAGCCATGAAATAGGCCTGCGCCTCGGCGCGCTGCATCTGCGCAGTCCCGGCCATGCCCAACATGACCGAGCCATAGGCCTTGCCATGCGCAATCGCGAAACGACCCGGGGCGGCACCGTCTTCGCGTTCGAAGGCGATGACATGACCGCCCGCATCGAGAACCACGACAGACAGAGGTTTCAACTCCATCTCGCGCCCCTTCTCAAGAGCCTTACGAATGATGGTGCGCGCTTTGCGCAAAGAAATAGCCATCTCTGATCCCTTTCATTTGGATAAAACCTTCTTTGGAAAACAAGGGGTAGATACTACCCCTTGCCCCGACCCAAACCGTTTACGCCCGGCTTGCCTTCAACTCCAGACGACGGGCGTGCAGAACCGGCTCGGTATAGCCCGAAGGCTGCACCCGCCCCTTGAACACCAGATCGCAGGCTGCCTGAAAGGCGATGCCGTCAAAGCTTGGCGCCATAGGCGTATAGCTGGGGTCGCTGTCGTTCTGACGATCCACGACGGCCGCCATCTTCTGCAGCGCGGCCATTACCTGTGCTTCGTCCACGATGCCATGGTGCAGCCAATTGGCCAGCGCCTGAGACGAAATCCGGCAGGTTGCGCGGTCTTCCATGAGACCGATGTCGTTGATGTCCGGCACCTTGGAGCAGCCCACGCCCTGATCGACCCAGCGCACCACATAGCCGAGAATGCCCTGAGCGTTGTTTTCGACCTCACGAGTGATTTCATCGTCGCCTAAATTCCGACCATCCAGCAGTGGAATGGTCAGCAGGTCATCCAGCGTACCGCGCGCACCTCCGGCAGCCAGTTCATCCTGGCACGCAAGCACATCAACCTTGTGATAATGCGTCGCGTGCAGCGTCGCGGCGGTTGGCGAAGGCACCCAGGCGCAGGTCGCGCCAGACATCGGGTGCCCGATCTTGGCGTCTAGCATGTCGCCCATGCGATCCGGCATCGCCCACATGCCCTTGCCAATCTGCGCTTTGCCTTTCAAGCCGCAGGCCAAGCCGATATCGACGTTGCGATCTTCGTATGAGGCAATCCAGGGCGTATTTTTAATATCGCCTTTGGGCAGCATTGGGCCGGCTTCCATTGACGTGTGGATTTCATCCCCGGTCCGGTCCAAAAAACCGGTGTTGATGAACGCCACGCGCGACTTCGCCGCCCGAATACATTCTTTGAGGTTGGCCGAGGTGCGCCGTTCCTCATCCATGATGCCCAGCTTCACGGTGTTGCGGGGCAAGCCAAGAATGTCTTCGACCATGTCGAAAATCTCGACCGAGAACGCAACTTCCTTGGGCCCGTGCATCTTGGGCTTTACGACGTAGACCGAACCTTCGACCGAGTTACCGCCTTCGCGCTTCAGATCGTGCATGGCGATCAAAGTGGTGCACAGTGCATCCATCAGCCCTTCACCGATCTCGCGCCCCTCTGCGTCCAGCACAGCCGGGTTGGTCATCAGGTGGCCTACATTACGCACCAGCATCAGCGACCGGCCTTTCAGCGTGGCCTGACCGCCTGACGATGTAGTGAAGCTCAGGTCGTCAGCCAGCTTGCGGGTGAACGTGGTGCCGCCTTTTGTCACCTCTTCGGTCAGGTCGCCTTTCATCAGACCCAGCCAATTGCCATAGGCTACCACCTTGTCGGCGGCATCGACACAGGCGACCGAGTCCTCGCAGTCCATGATCGTCGACAACGCTGATTCAAGCCGGACGTCTGCGATTCCGGCGGGGTCGGTTGCACCAATGGTGCTTGAAGGGTCAATCATGATCTGAATGTGCAGACCATTGTTTTTCAGCAGTACGAATTCCGGCGTGTCCGCCGCACCACCGAATCCGGCAAATTGCGCGGGGTTGGCCAGGGCCGGCACAATCCCTTTGTCCTTTACAGTCAGGCTGGACACATCCGCCCAAGACCCAGATGCCAACGGCACAACATCGTCCAGAAAGGCTTTGGCCCACGCGATCACACGCGCGCCACGCGCGGCGTCATAGCTACCTCCTGTCGGCAAATCACCCATAGCGTCGGTTCCATAAAGCGCGTCGTACAGACTGCCCCAACGGGCATTGGCAGCATTCAAGGCAAAACGGGCATTTGTGATCGGCACCACAAGCTGCGGTCCTGGGGTCAGGGCGATCTCGGGGTCGACATTTTCCGTTTCGATCTGGAAGCGATCCTTTTCTGGAACCAGATAACCGATCTCTTTCAGGAAAGCCTGATATTCGGCCGGGTCGATTTCCTGCCCCCTGCGGGCCATATGCCAGCCATCGACACGGCTTTGAATCTCGGACCGTTTCGCCAGAAGGTCGCGGTTCTTCGGCCCAAGCTCATTCACCATCCGTGCCAGACCTGCCCAGAACTGCTGAGGAGACACATCCGTACCTGGAAGCGCCTGCGTCTCTATAAACTCTGCCAATATCGGATCGATCTGCAGCCCGCTCAGAGTCTGTCTGCCAGTCATGTTACCGCTCTCCCACAATTGTGTGCCACTGTATGCTTTGATGCATTTAGGCGGAAAGTTTCCGATGGGCAACTTTTGACGCGCGGTTTGCAATGTTTGGTTTTCCCGGAGGCTGCTTGAAAATCACCAAGCGAATGAAGCGGGCCAGTTGCAGCCCCTGACCGAAGCCCCTAACGTCGCGCCAAACCCGTACGGATACGAGGCCCCAGATGCGCGACGCTGCACCCACAACAATTTACCTGAAAGACTACACGCCGTTTGGCTATCTGGTGGACAGCGTGCACCTGACTTTTGACCTTGCAGACCACGCCACCCGAGTCACATCCCGCATCGCTTTCCGCCCAAACCCCGATGCCACGGAGCGGACCTTCTTTCTGCACGGGGAAGACCTCGCGCTGATCAGCGCCTCGATCAACGGCGCTGAAGTCACGCCGGATGTGACAGACAAGGTCCTGACAGTCGACATACCGGATGAACCCTTCATCTGGGAGGCCGAAGTCGAGATCGATCCCGGCAATAACACCGCGCTGGAAGGGCTTTACATGTCGAACGGCATGTACTGCACGCAATGCGAGGCAGAGGGGTTTCGCAAAATCACCTATTACCCCGACCGCCCGGACGTCATGTCCACCTTTACCGTGCGTATCAACGGCGACCTTCCGGTATTGTTGTCCAACGGCAACCCGTCGGGCAAGGGTGAAGGCTGGGCCGAATGGACCGACCCATGGCCCAAGCCGGCCTATCTGTTTGCACTGGTCGCAGGAGACCTGATCGCCCACCCCGGCCAATTCACCACCAAGTCGGGCCGCGACGTGGAATTGAACCTGTGGGTTCGTCCCGGCGATGAAGGCAAATGCGCCTTTGGCATGGAAGCCTTGAAAAAATCGATGAAATGGGACGAGGACGTCTATGGCCGCGAATACGATCTAGACGTATTCAACATTGTCGCCGTGGACGATTTCAACATGGGCGCAATGGAAAACAAGGGGCTGAACATCTTTAACTCGTCGGCTGT
Source organism: Ruegeria sp. HKCCD7296 (assembly GCF_013110775.1). NCBI lineage: Bacteria > Pseudomonadati > Pseudomonadota > Alphaproteobacteria > Rhodobacterales > Roseobacteraceae > Ruegeria > Ruegeria sp. HKCCD7296. The sequence goes on along the minus strand of NZ_WVRF01000005.1, from coordinate 187,594 downwards.
TCTGGCCAGCCCCGAAACCTCGACCGATGCGAATTTCGAACGCATCGAAGCAATTATCGCACATGAATATTTTCACAACTGGACCGGCAACCGCATCACCTGCCGCGACTGGTTTCAGCTGTGTCTGAAAGAAGGACTGACGGTATTTCGCGATGCGCAGTTCACATCCGATATGCGCTCGGCACCGGTGAAACGCATCCACGACGCCATAGACCTGCGCGCGCGCCAGTTCCCCGAAGACAACGGCCCCCTGTCACACCCGGTTCGCCCCGAGAGCTTTCAGGAGATCAACAACTTCTACACCGCGACCGTCTATGAGAAAGGTGCCGAAGTAATCGGAATGCTGAAACGCTTGGTCGGGGATGACGCCTATGCCAAAGCGCTGGACCTGTACTTTGACTGCCATGACGGCCAAGCCTGCACCATCGAGGACTGGATCAAGGTCTTTGAAGACACCACCGGCCGCGATCTGACTCAATTCCAGCGCTGGTACAGCCAATCGGGTACGCCACGCGTCACCGTTTCAGAAAACTGGGCGGACGGCATTTATACCCTGACGTTGAAACAGCGCACCGAGCCGACGCCGGGGCAAATTGAAAAGCAGCCTCAGGTGATCCCAGTTTCCGTGGGCCTGTTGGGGGCCAATGGGGATGAGGTCCGCCCAACCGAAGTGTTGGAACTGACTGAAGCTGAGCAAAGCTTTCAATTCACCGAGCTCGCCGCGAAACCCACACCGTCGATCCTGCGTGATTTCTCAGCGCCGGTTATTCTTGAGCATGATGTCAGCAACGCCGAGCGCGCTTTTCTGCTGGCTCACGATACAGATCCGTTTAACCGCTGGCAGGCTGGGCGGTCTTTGGCGCAAGATACTTTGCTGCGAATGATCCTGGATGATGCCGCACCAGATGCCGATTACATTGATGGGTTGCTGGCTGTACTGCGCGACGGGGATTTGGATCCAGCGTACCGGGCCTTGATGCTGGGGCTACCGACGCAATCGGAACTGGCGGCAAGCCTTTTTGAACGCGGCCATACCCCCGATCCGATGATGATCTGGACGGCAATTGAGACGCTGCGGCAGGCAACAGCCCAGCATGTACAGGATCTGTTGCCCCGGCTACACAGCGAAGCCTTGGTGGATGGCCCCTATGCGCCGGACGCTGCGCAATCCGGCAAACGCGCTCTTGGCAGCGCCGCGCTGGCGCTGACCACCCGACTGGATGGCGGAGCAATGGCGGCTGAGGCGTATGGCAATGCAGATAACATGACCCTGCAACTGACCGCCTTGTCCTGCCTGCTGCGCGCACGCAAAGGTGAGGCCGAATTGGCCGCGTTCTACAGCCAGTGGCAGCATGACCGTCTTGTCATGGACAAATGGTTTGGCCTTCAAGTGGCAATGGCCGGGCCTGAGGCAACACCCGGTGTGGCACAATCTCTGACGCAGCACGCTGACTTCAACTGGAAGAACCCCAATCGCTTCCGCGCAGTAATGGGCGCACTGGCCATGAACCACGCCGGTTTCCATCAGCCTGACGGTGCAGGCTATGCCCTGCTAGCCGATTGGCTGATCCGGCTGGACCCGGTGAACCCACAAACCACTGCGCGGATGTGTTCTGCATTTCAAACGTGGAAACGATATGATGCAGATCGACAGGAGTTAATGCGCGCGCAGCTTTCTCGCGTTGCCGAAACCCCAAACCTGTCGCGTGACACCAGCGAAATGGTGTCGCGCATCCTTGGCGCATGACTGACTACTCTTTTGCCCGGCAGAACCGGAGCACACGCACTTTGGTCATCCTGGCCAGCGTTTATGCAGGTTTGATGACTCTGGTCCTGCTGTTTGACGCAGCGTGGTGGATCGTCTGGCTGCTGGCACTGGCCACCCTGCCCGCAGTTTGGGACGTGGTTCAAAACACGCGCGCAGGCGTTCAGATCGACCAGACCGCCATTCGCTGGTTCACTGGCAAGCGCCAGGGTGAAATCATGCTGAACGACATTGATTTCTTTCGTTTTGACACCCGCTGGGACTTTTCCGTGCGTGTCTCGATCGTCTTGGAATCGGGCAAGCGAATCCGTTTACCGGACGAGTCGCTCCCGCCGCACCGAGAACTGGAACCCGTTCTGACACAGGCCGGTTTTCGCGTAGAGCGCCATCATTTCACTGTTTTCTGAAACACTGGTCCCTTGATCGCCGGATTGGACACTAAAGTCGAAAACTGTTAAGCATTTAACTTGATCTGAGCCCAATATCTCGCCAGATTTATAAGCAGTTCAGTGTTTTTACAGTTTTCGAGTTTTGCCATGTTTCGGTCGTTTAGGGCATTGTTTGCCCAGAAATCAGCCTCATCTGCCCCAACCGCACCAGATTTGTGCGCAACGCAGTCTGCTTTGGCTGCTGCTTTGCCGGATCAAGGGCAACTCAACATTCCTGTTGCGCGAACAGGTGATGAAAACCTGATCGGACATTCCACAATCGAGCACGGCCGTCACCTTGCCAGACAAGATCGTTGGGAAGATCTTTCCAAGGAGATGCGCGCGGCGGATCAGGATCGTGCTGCGATGTCGGACGGAATGCCGATTGCCGACCTTCTGGCATTTGGGGCCAGATCGGATGTGGTGCTGGCTGCGGAACATGCGCTGACGGATGGAAAGGCCATTTCGGACTATGACCTGTTGGGAGGTATATCTGAGCTTGAAGGCGAAATGGCAGACTTTCCCGATGATCCGATGATCGCTACTGTCGTGGCCCTTGCCCATATCGATCTGGCCTGGGCGTGGCGCGGAACCGCCTCGGACGCGGCACTGCCGCCGTTGCACCGATCGCGCTGTGCGGCGCATTTCGACCGGGCCGCGTCGATCTTGCCCAAATGCCGGGCTGATGCCCCGGACAGCCCGCTGATTGCTGCGGCAAGCTGCGCGCTTTTGGCCGGTCAGCGCAGATCCAATGCGCGTGTGTCAGACGAATACGAGCGTCTGATCACACTGGATCCGCGCAACCAACGGCACATGCGTGCCATGGGCAGCCATCTGTTGCCCCGGTGGTTCGGAAGCTACGAAGAGCTGGAATTGCAAGCGATGCGCACTGCGGCTCGGACCCAGGGCGTATGGGGTGCTGGCGGCTACACTTGGGTCCAATTCGACGCCATTGCATTGGATGAAGAAGCCTGTGCGCGTGTCGATACCGAGTATTTCCTGGACGGTTTGCGCGACATCGTGCGACTGCGGCCCGACCAGCAAATGATCAATATGCTCTCGGCCTATTGTGCAATCACCATCCAGAACGGACGAGGACTGAACGAACAAGCCGACCAGTTCCGCGCACAGATGCGCGAGACCGCCAACTGGTTGATCCGCGACCACTTGACCGAGTTGCATCCCATGATCTGGGCCCACGCGACCGCAGGGTTCAACAACTCTGTCCGCATCAACTCGCCCGAGCGGTTTGCCGCGCGGGGTCAGCGGGATGCATTGCGGGCAATCTCGGATCTGTTCCGGGACGAATTGCGTAGCGGTATGGATGTGACCTTCACACCAACGGGCCTACAGTTTTCCCAGAACTGAACGCGTCAGGATTCCCCCTTGCCCCTAGGCCCTGCCGGGCCTAATACGCAGGCTTAGACTTCTGCGGAAATGAGGCGCGCCATGCTCGATCTGACATACGAAATGCCCAAACCCAAGACCATTGCCGGGGCCAAGCACGACTGGGAACTGGTGATCGGGATGGAGGTGCACGCTCAGGTCTCGTCCAATGCCAAGCTGTTTTCTGGTGCGTCGACCCAATTCGGGGCCGAACCGAACTCGAACGTGGCCTTCGTCGACGCGGCGATGCCGGGAATGCTGCCTGTGATCAACGAATATTGCGTTGAACAGGCTGTGCGCACCGGGCTGGGCCTGAAGGCGGACATCAACTTGAAATCGGCGTTCGACCGCAAGAACTATTTCTACCCCGACCTACCGCAGGGCTATCAGATTTCGCAGCTGTACCACCCCATCGTGGGCGAAGGCGAAGTGCTGGTTGAGATGGGTGACGGCACCGCGCGCATGGTTCGCATCGAACGCATCCACATGGAGCAGGACGCGGGCAAATCAATCCACGACATGGACCCGCATATGTCCTTTGTTGACCTGAACCGGACCGGCGTTTGCCTGATGGAGATTGTCAGCCGCCCCGATATTCGCGGGCCGGAAGAGGCCGCCGCCTATATCGCCAAACTGCGCCAGATCATGCGTTACTTGGGCACCTGCGATGGCAACATGCAGAACGGCAACCTGCGCGCCGACGTGAACGTATCGATCTGTTTGCCGGGTGCCTATGAGAAGTATCAGGAAACGCAGGATTTCTCGCATCTTGGCACGCGGTGTGAGATCAAGAACATGAACTCGATGCGCTTTATCCAGCAAGCGATCGAGGTCGAAGCCCGCCGCCAGATCGCCATCGTCGAAGGGGGCGGTGAGCTCGAACAGGAAACCCGCCTGTATGACCCGGACAAGGGCGAGACCCGCTCGATGCGGTCCAAGGAAGAGGCGCACGATTATCGTTACTTCCCCGACCCTGATCTGCTGCCGCTGGAAATCGAACAAGCGTGGGTCGACGACATCGCCGCGAAGCTGCCCGAACTGCCCGACGAGAAGAAGGCACGTTTTATCAGCGAATTCGGCCTGACCGACTATGACGCATCGGTTCTGACCGCCGAAGTGGAATCGGCTGCGTATTTCGAAGAGGTCGCCAAGGGCCGTAACGGGAAACTGGCTGCGAACTGGGTCATCAACGAACTGTTCGGCCGGTTGAAAAAAGAAGACCACGACATCACCGACTCGCCGGTTTCTCCGGCGCAGTTGGGTGGGATCATCGATCTGATTTCGTCGGATGCCATTTCGGGCAAGATCGCCAAGGACCTTTTCGAGATCGTCTATACCGAAGGCGGTGATCCGGCGCAGATCGTCGAAGACCGCGGCATGAAGCAGGTGACCGATACCGGCGCCATCGAAGCTGCTCTGGATGAAATCATTGCCGCCAACCCGGCGCAGGTTGAAAAGGCCAAAGTGAACCCGAAGCTGGCGGGCTGGTTTGTCGGTCAGGTCATGAAGGCGACGGGAGGCAAGGCGAACCCGAAGGCCGTGAACGAACTGGTCAGCAAAAAGCTTGGGTCGTAACCCGTTTTATGTGTACAGGTCTGCCAGCGGCAACGCGTGGATTTGTACACATCGTATTCTCACGAAATCTTAAGACTGGGGGGGGGCAAGCCATCGGCTTGACTTCCCCCTGTTCGCGCTCTTTCTTCGCCTCCAGAGAGGTTAGGTATCATGCAGAACAGATTTGATCAGGAACTCGAAGACCGGCTGGTGCGATACGCGGCCATTGACAGTCAGAGTGACGAGACTTCCCCTACAACCCCAAGCACGCAAATCCAGTTCGACATGCTGAACCTGTTGCGCGACGAGCTGGCCCAGATCGGCGCGCAGGATATCGAGATCACAGGCGATAGCGTGGTGGTTGCAACCATTCCCGGAAACGCTCAGGGGCCGACAGTGGGCTTTTTGGCGCATGTGGATACGGCCCCACAGTTCAACGCCACAGGCGTCAAGCCGCGTGTCATCAAGGGATACAATGGCGGTGACATCTCATTCCCCGACGATCCTGATCTGGTTCTGTCGCCGGAAGAAAACCCCTATCTGGCCGAGAAAATTGGGCATGACCTGATCACCGCTTCAGGCACGACCCTGCTGGGTGCGGATGACAAGGCGGGCGTGTCGATCCTGATGACCATGGCGCGGCACCTGATCGAAAACCCGGATATTCCGCACGGACCGATCCGCATCGCCTTTACCCCGGATGAAGAGATCGGGCGCGGTGTAACCGAACAGCTGCCCAAGGATCTGGGCGCGGATTTCGCCTATACTCTGGACGGTCAGGAAGTGGGTGAGATCGAATATGAAAGCTTCTCAGCCGACCGTGCGGTGATCAAGATCGAAGGCGTTTCGATCCATCCCGGTTTAGCGAAAGACAAAATGGTGAACGCTGCACATCTGGCTGCAAAGATCGTTCAAACGCTGCCTCAGGCCACCATGACCCCGGAAACCACCGATGGGCGCGAAGGGTTCATCCATGTCACCGACATGAATGGCGGCTCTTCCGAGATGGAGATCAAACTGATCCTGCGTGATTTCGAGCTGGACGCACTGGAAGCCCAGCGCAACATCGTGCGTCAGGTGTGTGCCGCCGTACAGGCCACCGAACCACGCGCGACCATCACCTGCGAGATCAGCCATCAGTATCGCAATATGCGCTATTGGCTGGAAAACGACATGACGCCAGTCGATCTGGCCCGGGATGCCTGTCGCGAGTTGGGGATCGAACCTCTGTCCGTCCCGATCCGTGGCGGCACCGACGGGTCGCGCCTGACCGAGTTCGGCACCCCCTGCCCCAATCTGTTCACTGGGATGCAGTGTATTCACGGGCCGATGGAATGGATTTCGGTGCAGGACATGGCGCTGGCGACCGAACTGTGCCTGTCGGTTGTGACGAAGGCAGCACAGACTGGTGGCAATCATCAGGGCTGAAATCCGCCGGTTGGGCAACGGCTCTTTCCCTCGGGGATCAGCGTGTTAGTTTATCGCGAACAGGTGTTTAGGAACAGTTGATGCAGCGCTACGAATACAAGGTGATCCCCGCCCCACAAAAAGGTGTCAAAGCCAAGGGCGTCAAAACGGCTGAGGGTCGCTTTGCGGTCTCGGTTGAACAGGTCCTGAACCAAATGGGTCAGGACGGCTGGGAATACCAACGCGCCGAATTGCTGCCCAGCGAGGAACGCGCGGGCCTGACCGGATCGACCACAAACTGGCGCAACGTGCTGGTGTTCCGGCGCGTGGTGGAAGAAGAAGTTGACGCACCTGAAATCGGCACAGCACTAGATATGGACAGCACCCCGTTGGCCCAGCCAGTACCGGGCCCTGACGAGGTTCAAGCGCCGAAACCGATTGCGGCGGAAGCGGATGAACCGCCCTTGTCTTTGAAACGGTCTGATGAAACACCCGAGGCCGGTGAAATCTCAAAAACCTAATCTTTGTAGCAGGGATTGGTGTCTTTATCAGGACCCTTGACTGCCTGCTATATTGAGAAACCTCTAAGTCTTTTAAATTTACCACCCCTTCAATAAGGATTTTTTTTCGCAACCAGCGTCTAGATTTATCCCTTGATGGATCCAGCCCGCTTCGATCGCGAATGATCGGGACAGACGCTTTTCAACGCGTATTCTCGCCCGAAAAAGAACGGAAGTACCAAAAAATGGCAGCGACTTGAACACAAGCGGTAAACGCCATTTGAAAAAGGGATACGCCCCCCGAAAATCTATGGCATGTTAACTGAATAACCGGGAGGGACATCAAAATGGCTATTCGGCAAACGCAAGGGCGGGCACGCCTGTATGACAGCATTCTCGATACAGTAGGCGACACGCCTTGCATCCGGGTCAATCGGATCGTGCCAGAACATGTTACCGTCTATGTGAAGTTCGAAGCGTTCAATCCCGCCGGTTCGGTCAAGGACAGGCTGGCGCTGAATATCATCGAAGCAGCGGAACGCGACGGGCGATTGAAACCGGGTCAGACAGTTGTCGAGGCAACCTCGGGCAATACCGGCATCGGCCTTGCCATGGTTTGCGCGGCCAAGGGCTATCCGCTGGTTGTAACGATGGCAGAAAGTTTCTCGGTCGAGCGGCGCAAGCTGATGCGCTTTCTGGGGGCCAAGGTCGTTCTGACCCCCAAGGCGCAGAAAGGGTTTGGCATGTACACCAAGGCCAAGGAACTGGCCGAGGAAAACGGGTGGTTTCTGGCCAGCCAGTTCGAAACCTCTGCCAATGCCGATATCCATGAGAACACGACCGCGCGGGAAGTTCTTGCAGATTTCGAAGGGCAGCGACTGGACTACTGGGTGACCGGATACGGAACCGGCGGTACGGTTTCCGGTGTATCTCGCGTCCTGCGGAAAGAACGGCCGGAGACAAAGATCATCCTGACCGAACCAGCCAACGCCGCAATTGTGTCATCGGGGTACACCAACACCCGCAACGAGGATCATCAGCCGACCGAGAGCCACCCGAATTTCGAACCGCACCCGATTCAGGGATGGACGCCGGACTTCATTCCCTGGGTCCTGCAGGAAGCCATAGACAACGAATATTACGACGAACTGACCCCTGTGCCCGGACCCGAAGGGATCGCGTGGTCACGCCGACTTGCCTCGGAAGAAGGTATTTTTACCGGAATCTCGGGCGGGTCGACCTTTGCCGTCGCAATGAAGATGGCCGAATCCGCGCCAGAAGGATCCGTTTTTCTGGTCATGCTGCCGGACACTGGCGAGCGTTATTTGTCGACCCCTTTGTTCGAAGGCATCGAGGACGACATGACCGAAGAAGAATATGCGATTTCGGCATCAACGCCCTCGGCTCAGATGAGCGCAGACTGACGTTCTGCGCGTTCAAGTATCGATATCCAACGCCAGCGCGTGGATGCGTGGCACAATGTCACCCAACGCCTTGTGCACTGCGCGGTGACGGGCGACGCGGGATTGGCCTTCAAAAGCGGCGGCGCGGATGCGGACGTTGAAGTGGCTTTCACCACCATCCTGATAGCCCGCGTGGCCGCGATGGCTTTCGCTGTCGTCGATCACCTCAAGCTCGCGCGGGTCAAAGGCAGCTTGCAGGCAGGTTCGGATCTCGTCAGTCACGCTCATTTTTTCGCTCAGCGGTAAAAATTTTACCGCCCCCCTCTTCTACTTTCGGCTGCTTAGATTAAACTGCTGCCTCCGAGTCGAAAAGATGCGTTCGTGAGGATTGAGAGCATGGCGAAGTCAGACCCCTTCGGATTTGATATGTCCGTTTCCAGCGCCAAGAAAAAGAACCCGCGCGGGCGCCGGGGCATGTCAGGCGCGTCCGAGACGTCAGTCCGGATCTGTGATCATGAGGGCTGCAACGAGCCGGGCAAGTTCCGCGCACCCAAGGCACCGGATGTGCTGGATGATTTCTTCTGGTTCTGCCAGCAGCATGTGCGCGAATATAACCAAAAGTGGAACTTCTTCGACGGTACCACCGAGGCCGAACTGAACGCGCAGCGATCAAAGGACAAAGTCTGGGAACGTGAGACCAAGCCGATGGGCGACCCCGAGGCCCGTGCCTGGGCCCGTCTGGGCATTGAGGACCCGCATCAGGTGCTGGGCGCCAACAGCACGCAGAACAAAGGCCGCACTTCGGGTGGTGGTGGCCGGCGCCTGCCCCCCACCGAACGCCGTGCAATCGAGATTCTGGAAGCCAATGACAGCTGGTCCAAGGCAGAGGTGCGCAAGGCCTACAAGAAGTTGATCAAGGTTTTGCACCCGGACATGAATGGCGGTGATCGCTCGCAAGAAGAACAGCTGCAAGAGGTCGTCTGGGCCTGGGACCAGATCAAGGACAGCCGGAACTTCAAATAAATCTGCGACCCGACAGCTGTGGCTTTGTGTGTACACTGCCCGGCCCGATTGCGATCAAGCTCACTGGAAACCTTGTTCAATTCCCGCAATAGTGGTGGAGTTTGAACACGGGTATTAACGGAGCAGCCGCTGTGCGTATGCCATACCTCCTTTTGCTTTTTTCGCTGGGCGTTTATTTCGCGGCCCCGTTTCTTCCGCCTGAATTCGCGTTCGCCCGAGAACTGAGCCTGCTATTCATTGTCATCAGCCTGATTTGGGGGCTGCGCGCGTGGCTCAGGTGGCGCAAAGCAAACACATGGATCATCGTGGACGGGTCCAACGTGATCCATTGGAAAGAGGGTAAGCCGGATCTGGGCACATTGCGGCTGGTGCTGTCGGCGCTGAAGACGGCCGGGTTCAAACCGGGTGTCGTATTCGATGCAAATGTCGGCTATAAGCTCGACGGCGAATACATGAACGACCGGGCGCTGAGCCGCGCTTTGGGTCTGCGTACCAAGCAGGTCATGATCGCACCCAAAGGAACGCCGGCGGATCCTTTGATTTTACAAGCGTCGCGGGACAGCAAGGCACGCATTATCACAAATGACCGGTTTCGGGATTGGGTGGACGAGTTTCCGGATGTTTTGAAAGCGGATCGCCTCGTGAAAGGCGGCTTTCGTAACGATGAGCTTTGGTTTTCGCTATGAGTAGGTGACCGTCGTTTCAAAGCTAAAGTTTGCGCGCGGTGCTGTGACGTACTTTATGTGGCGCCCTCATTTCAAATTGATGGTAGTCGATCTAGAGAAGCAAACTTTGCACTAACTTGCTTGACCGCGGTGTAGATCAGTAAATGGCAGGGCTTTCTCCGCAAGCTTAACTTATTATTACAAGTGCTTCCCAACGCTTCAAGCAACTCAGGCGAGTTTGTGAGGGCACTGTCGAGCGATCACTTAATTCCGAAAATAGCGTTAGCAACTCTTTTACGTCTTCGCGGTGGAAGGATTTCAGCGCTATATCGCCCAGAAATAAACTTTCAGTTGGCAAACCGTTGGACATCAGTATTGCGTGGCGACAGCAAGCAATGTGGTAGTACGTGACTGGCTCATTGAAATGAACCTGACGAATGGTTTTGTCGTTCACCAGATGGATTGCTGCGGCAAAGACTCTAGGCTCTCCGTACAGAAGTTCTGCGCGCCATCCTTCCAGAACAATTCTGTGTTGCGGAGATACGTACAAATCGCGGTGAGGAATGCCTTCTCCCAACGCTCCCTTTTGGATACAAACGGGGTGCAATTGAGGGTTGCGCCTCAAATCCTCCGCGCTCAGGGTCTTTTCTCCAATCCACTCAATGGGCAGCAGATCACCACTGGAAAGGCGCACTTTATCCCCAACTGACAGTTCCTCGACAGCGCAATACCCTTTTTCGGTCGCTATCATAGTGCCCTTCACGAAACACGGCACAGTTCCAGCCGGAAGCGCGACGGTCGCTATAAGAGAGTCGTTATTCCCATTACCAGGACCCGTAGACGCGAATATTTCGACGGTCAGCTGCGTGTTGGGAGGAATGACGACACCGGGGGTGAGGTCAACAGTTAAAACCCCGCTCGACGAAATCGAAACAGAATAATCTGAAGGGTTCAATCCCCCTGTCCCCGTAACAACAACATTCCATGAAGCTCCGGCCTTGGTCGCGGTGTATTGTTGCATAACCGAAGACGACCCAGTGGGGATTGCGATCGAAGAGGGGCCTAGAATTGTTAGCGCCATTGGAGCTTTTTTCCGTTAGTCAACACCGAGAGCCGATTATGCATCAACATATCGTCGATTTAACCCATTATATTTTATTATTGCAATGTTGATATGTTTGGTGGCTTTACGGCTGCGCGCCTCAAAGGTAAAACGTCCCTTTTTTTGGTTTGAGCCGTAAGTCACGAGCCTCGGCGCGCTATGCCGATAAGGCCAGTTTCAAAGAAACATCCCCTCAGCGTTTCCGCGCTGCCTCTTTCCCTTGCCCTTGCCCGCAATATGTTGCACCACACACGGGTTCAGACCCAGCAAGACGGGCCACAGGATAAGGACAAGACGAATGGCTGACGGATCGATCGACGTAAACGCGAAACCCACCGAAGATATCTCGGTCCGCGACGTATTCGGCATTGATACGGAAATGAAGGTCAAAGGCTTTGCCGAGGCCACAGACCGCGTCCCGGCCATCGACCCTACCTATAAGTTTGATCCTGAAACGACCTTGGCGATCTTGGCGGGCTTTTCCCACAACCGTCGTGTAATGATCCAGGGCTATCACGGCACTGGCAAATCGACCCATATCGAACAGGTTGCAGCGCGTTTGAACTGGCCTGCTGTTCGTGTGAACCTGGATAGCCATATCAGCCGGATCGACCTAATCGGCAAAGACGCAATCAAGCTGCGTGACGGCAAGCAGGTGACTGAGTTCCATGAAGGTATCCTGCCCTGGGCGCTGCGTAATCCCGTCGCCATCGTATTCGACGAATATGATGCGGGTCGCGCAGACGTGATGTTCGTGATCCAGCGTGTTCTGGAGCATGACGGCAAACTGACCTTGCTGGACCAGAACGAGATCATCACGCCAAACCCGAACTTCCGCCTGTTTGCCACCGCCAACACCGTTGGTCTGGGCGATACTACGGGCCTCTATCACGGCACACAGCAGATCAACCAAGCCCAGATGGACCGTTGGTCACTGGTCTCGACACTGAACTACCTCAGCCACGATGCCGAAACGATGATCGTGCTGTCGAAAGCGCCGCACTATAACACGGCTGAAGGTCGCAAAACCGTTAGTCAGATGGTCACTGTGGCCGACCTGACCCGGACTGCGTTTATGAATGGCGATCTGTCGACCGTCATGAGCCCCCGTACGGTAATCAACTGGGCACAGAACGCCGAGATTTTCCGCGATGTCGGCTATGCTTTCCGCCTGTCCTTCCTGAACAAGTGTGACGAGCTGGAGCGTCAGACCGTAGCCGAGTTCTATCAGCGCTGCTTCGACGAAGAGCTGCCGGAAAGCGCGGCAAGCGTAAGCTTGGGGTAATCCGCTGGAGTTCGCCCGTTAACGGGCGCAATGCCTCCGGCGGAGGTATTTTTAGCCAGATGAAGGCGGATCCGGTTTCTCTGTCGGTAGAAATCGGATCTGCAATGTGAAAGGCTTGGGGACATGGCACAGAAGAACGACAACCCTGCTGATCCGTTCAAGAAGGCTTTGGCCGAGGCAACCAAGGTCATGGCCGATGACCCCGAGCTGTCCGTAACCTATACGGTTGATCCTTCGGGCATGTCCGGCGAGGCGATGCGTTTGCCTCAGGTTTCGCGCCGGATGACGCGCGAAGAGGTGCTTCTGGCACGCGGCACAGCCGACGCTCTGGCCTTGCAGCGCAAATATCACGACGATGCCACTCATGCGCGCTATGCGCCTCCGGGGGATATGGCGCGTAACCTCTATGAGGCGATGGAGACCGCCCGCTGCGAAGCGATGGGCGCACGGGATATGCCCGGCACCGCCAGCAATATTGACGTCAAGATCGGACATGAGGCGATCCGGCGCGGCTATGACCAATGCAAGCAGCCTGCCGATGCACCTCTGGCTGTGGCAGCAGGCTATCTGATCCGGCACTTGGCCACCGGGCGCGATCTGCCGCCTGCGGCCGAGAACATCATGAACCTTTGGCGCGGTTTCATCGAGGAACAGGCCGGAGGCACGTTGGAGAATCTGGACGAGATTCTTTCGGACCAAGCCGAGTTTGCCAAATTTGCCCGTCAGGTGATCAAGGATCTGGGCTATGGCGATCAGCTTGGGGATGACCCCGATGAGCTGGATGAAGAACAGGAAGATCAGGCCGAGGAAGACGCCGAGGAACAGCCCGATCCCGACAGTACCGGTCAGGATGACCAGGACGAGCAGGACGCCGATGCGACCCCTGAGCAAAGCCAGGAAGAGCAGCAGGATCAATCTCAGGCTCAGGTCTCGATGGACGAGATGGCCGAGGATGAGTTGGGCGATGAGGCGGAGATGCCTGAAGGGGAAGCGCCGCTGGAGCCGCCTGCACCGCCTCCTGCATCTGAAGCTGACCCGGATTACCGCGTATATCTGGACACTCATGATGAAGAGATCGCAGCCGAGGATCTGGCAGAACCAGCGGAATTGGAACGGTTGCGGGCCTATCTGGATCAGCAGCTCGAACCTTTGAAAGGGGCGGTTTCACGTCTGGCTAACAAACTGCAGCGCCGCCTTCAGGCACAACAGAACCGATCTTGGGAGTTCGACCGCGAAGAAGGCATTCTGGATGCCGGTCGCCTGGCGCGTGTTGTGGCGAACCCGACCACGCCGCTGAGTTTCAAGGTCGAGAAAGATACCGAATTCCGTGACACCGTGGTGACGCTGCTGTTGGACAACTCGGGATCAATGCGCGGGCGTCCTATTTCCATAGCGGCAATCTGCGCGGATGTACTGGCGCGGACGCTGGAGCGCTGCAACGTAAAAGTCGAGATTCTGGGCTTTACCACGCGGGCGTGGAAAGGTGGTCAGGCGCGTGAAGCGTGGTTGAACGATGGTCGACCGCAGCAACCCGGACGCCTGAATGACCTTCGACACATCATCTACAAGGGCGCGGATGCGCCCTGGCGGCGCGCACGACCAAATCTGGGCCTGATGATGAAAGAGGGGCTTCTGAAGGAAAACATCGATGGTGAGGCCTTGGAATGGGCGCATCGTAGGATGCTGGCGCGGCGCGAGGCGCGCAAGATCCTTATGGTCATTTCGGATGGTGCTCCGGTCGATGATTCCACGCTGAGCGTGAATCCGGCCAACTATCTTGAAAAGCATCTGCGCGACGTGATCGCCATGGTCGAAAAGCGCAAGATGGTCGAGCTGTTGGCAATCGGGATCGGTCATGACGTGACCCGCTATTATGACCGCGCCGTGACAATCACCGATGTGGAGCAGTTGGCAGGTGCGATGACCGAACAACTGGCGGCCCTGTTCGACAGTGATCCGCGTGCACGGGCGCGTGTGATGGGGATGCGAAAGGCCAGCTGAGGCTGGCTTTGCCTCCGGCGGGCGTGTTTTTCCAAAAGATGAAGCGCCAATGGGCCATCAGGTACCGGGACGCTGATCTGGACATTTTTCCAATTGCCCCTCAGGGTCTGCCGGAAACGCAGCGAATGAGGCCCTTCATGTTCCAATCCTTTCAAGTGACTGCTCGCCCGGAACAGGGCCCTCCGCGACTTGCAGCTCTGCGGGATGAGATCGCACAGACAGGTTTGGACGGGTTTCTTATCCCGCGCGCGGACGCACATCAGGGGGAGTACGTAGCGCCACATGATGAACGTTTGGCTTGGTTGACAGGCTTTACGGGCTCGGCCGGTTTTTGCGTCGCCCTGCGCGATGTCGCGGGAGTGTTTATTGACGGTCGGTATCGTACACAGGTCAAGGCGCAAGTGGCCGAGGATTTCACGCCGGTGCCCTGGCCCGAGATCAGTCTGAGCACTTGGTTGAAAGAGCAACTGCCAGATGGCGGCAAAGTTGGGTTTGACCCCTGGCTGCACGCGGTAGGGCAGATTTCTAGCACGATGCGCGAATTAGACGGCACAGGTATCGAACTGGTACGGTGTGACAACCTTGTGGACCGGATCTGGGCAGATCAGCCCACCCCGCCGATGAACCCTGTCAAGTTGCATCCGATTGAGTTCGCCGGGGAATCGGCCGACAGCAAGATTTCTCGTCTGGCCGCGGGGTTGCATCGGGACGGGAGCCTAGCGTCAGTGACCACTCTGCCAGACTCGATCATGTGGCTGCTGAACATTCGCGGGTCGGACATTGCCTATAACCCCGTGGCCCATGGGTTTGCTGTGCTGCACGCAGTTGGCAGGGTTGATCTGTTCATGGCAGAGGAAAAGCTGGCGGAGGTTCGCGATCACCTGGGATCAAACGTCGCTATCCATGACCCGCGCACCTTCCTGGATGCTGTAGCGGCATTGAAAGGACCGGTGCAGGTGGATGACGCCACGCTGCCTCAGATCGTGGCGGATGCGTTGGGCGACGCCATGACAGAGGGTGGCGATCCTTGCGCCCTGCCCAAGGCTTGCAAAAACCCTGCCGAAATCGCTGGCAGCGCCGAGGCGCATTTGCGCGATGCAGTGGCTGTGATTGAGACCTTGTGCTGGTTGGACGGACAGACCCTTGGCAGCGTGACTGAAACGCAAGTGGTCACGCGTCTGGAAGAGAACCGGCGCAAGGACAATGCGCTTCAGGATATCTCGTTCGACACCATCGCAGGGACCGGGCCGAACGGTGCGATCATGCATTACCGTGTGACCGAAGAAACTGATAGCCGTTTGGAAAACGGTCATATTCTGGTGTTGGACAGCGGCGGGCAATATCTTGACGGCACCACCGATATCACGCGAACCATTGCCATCGGTAACGTCGGCGCAGACGAGAAAATCTGTTTCACACGTGTGCTGAAAGGCATGATCGCCATGTCGATGCTGCGCTGGCCCGCCGGTCTTGCGGGCCGGGACATAGAATGCGTGGCCCGCACACCGCTATGGACTGCGGGTCAAGACTTCAATCATGGGGTTGGCCATGGGGTTGGTGCGTATCTGAGTGTCCACGAGGGACCCCAACGCCTTTCAAAAGTAAGCCATGTACCGCTCAAGCCCGGTATGATCCTATCGAACGAGCCCGGATACTATCGCGAAGGTGCCTTTGGCATCCGCATTGAAAACCTTGTCGTGGTAGAAGAGGCACCAGCCCTGCCCGGCAGCGACGCAGAGCGCGCAATGCTGAACTGGCGCACCCTGACCTTTGTGCCGATTGACCGCAGGTTGATCCTGGTGGATATGTTGACGCCTGATGAGCGCGACTGGCTGAATGCCTATCACCGCGACGTGGCGGAAAAGATCCGCCCAAGGCTGGGACATGACGCGCAACTGTGGTTGGATGCCGCAACAGCACCGGTTTGACACAGGACTGTTACGTAGAACGGGCAGAGGAGAGGCCCAAATACGACGAGGGAAGGAATAGGAATGACTAAGATCACGATCCAAAAAGCACCGGGCAAATGGAGCGTCCGCTCGGGCGGTGCGATTCTGGGCGAGACGAATAACGCTCTGGAACTGCACGAAGGCGACAAGGATCCGGTGATTTACTTCCCGCGTGGCGATATCGCGATGGCGTTCTTGGATAAGACCGACAAGGTGACCCATTGCCCCCTCAAGGGCGACGCGACGCATTTCTCAATCGTCAACAAGTCATCTGTGACTGAAAACGCGGTCTGGAGCTATGAGGACCCGATCCCGGACGTGGCCGAAATCAAGGGCCATTTGGCGTTTTATCCGGTCGATTCCGTGAAGGTTGAACAGATTTAGAAGAGCCCGCTGAGCGTTGCGAGGTGCCAGCGGTCGAATGCTGGCTTTAGGGATGACTTCGGCGGGAGACTAGCTGACTCTGAACAGATTCTGGCATCCGGAAAGCAGACTATATCACGCAAAATCAACCGACGATACTTTCAGAATCCTTTGTTAACGCCGAGAAATCTGAACCTGTGCGACAAATCAAACGATCAAGGGCTTTCGCTTCGCGCGACCGGATCGGATTCTTGTTCAGCAGCGCTGCGGCGCGTGATCTCTTGTCGAATTAAGCCTATATGCAGTCGCGCGTCATACGCACCTTGACGGTAAGCAAGCGGCAAGTTGAGATTGGCAATGATTGCATCCAGTTCCTCGATACTTTTCGCCACCGCGTCTAAATCGCTTTGCGTCCGGGCTTGTGCCAATTCTTCTTCCAGCGCTGCAATCCGCTGATAAAACCGCCAGACACGACGTTTCTGAAACCACACATATCCAGATGGAACGATCCGCAAAAGCGGTGCAAGGAAAAGCAAGGGCAATAGTAATAGAAGAACACGGCCAAACTGAGCAGCAATCCAATAGGGTAAAACGGCATGCAAAAAATTTGGGCCGGTATTTATCAATTCTTCAGCAACTTTGTTTAACGGAGCGGGCGGAGACTCGGTTTTTGGGTATTCGCTTGCACCTTGCAGAATGCCGGGTTGACCATGGATGATCTTTGCAGCAGCAACCAAACGATCTGCAACTGCCGGATGCAGATCAAGGCCGCCAATCATTGACGCTCTCAATGCCAAAATCTTTACGTCTTCTGGGGGTCTTGGCGGGTCAAGGGTGATCGACCCGGCAGGCACGGTCACCGAACTTGCCCCTTCTAGCTTCAGTGCAAGCGCATCGACTAAAGTCATAGGGACGAATTCTATATTGGGGTCAAAAATCGCGTCCATGAGATAAGGCGCATCAAGAGGCGCGACAAACAATGCGGCATCGGCTTTGCCGGTGTAGAGCGCATCGATGGCATCCAAGCCACCTGCATCCACTAGCGTGATGCCGGTATCTTTATGCCCCGCCGCTTCTATCAGGGCGATCGCAGCCGCACGGGTTCCGGACCCCTCTGTGCCTGCTGCAAGTCGGATGCCGTCCCATTCCCCTGCATTGCCGCCAATTGGGCCGGGTTTTCTTTGAAACACCACCATTGGTTCAAGAAAAATGGCACCCAATGATTGCAAGCCGCTTTCCTGAGGAAGATCCAGACCACCTTGAACAAACGCGACGTCGACTTCACCGGAAACAAGTTTTTCGATGTTTTCTACAGAACCTGCGGTCTCAACCAAATCGATTTGAATGTCGTCGCGTGCAAGTTCTGCTTTGTATAGTTGCCCAATCTGCCAATAGCCCCCTCCGTTAACTCCGGCCGCAAGCCTAATGCTACTGGGTGGTTTCAATCCAAGAATCAAAAACGCAATCAACCCAACAAACAGAATGGGAAGAAGAACAAAGATGAGTACGCGCATGAATTCTCACACTCAGATGATCCGAACTGCTCCTTAAACCTCGCTTGTCCGCATTCTCCGCGTCAACGAAAATCAATCTAACTGAGCAGCGAATGACACGTTGGCCCCAAAGCCTGACGGCTATTTGGCTAAATACAAAACAGCACCTGTTGTTGCACTAAAGCCAATTTGCCCGGTGGCTTAATATGAAAAAACTCATCAATCAAAGAAGATGGTACCAGCTTGAACTTAGCCAGGAGGCTTGCAACTGGATCCACCTCACACATCTGTGGAATGCATGTGAGCTGCAGAACGGGCACACTGGCCACCGGATATCGCCGGAGGCTTTCATGTCGATTTCACGTCGCAGTTTTGCAGGGATGATCGGGGCTGGTGCGTTCGCCCCCATTGCAGTGTGGGCGCAAGAGGATCCTGTGCTTGAGGCATTGCGCAGCACACTAGATGGGCGCCGCACCTCGTTTGAGGCGCAGATGGCTTACCTCAGGGATCGCGGCCAACTGGACGTTGTTCCTGGGTTGTTGACCGCGATGCGCTATGCAGATCGACGACGGGACGAGATTGTCGAGGTGATAGAGGCCCTGACCGGGCAGCGATATGGGAATGACTGGTTCGAGTGGATGCTGTGGCAAGAACGAAACCCGCAGATTGTCCCCCACCCTTCGCTGATCCCATTCAAACGCGAGGTTCTGCTGCGGATCGATCCGAATTTCGATGTGTTCCTACAGCCAGAATACCTGCAACGCGACCGGATGAAGATTCGGTTGGAAGAAATCGCATGGGGCGGGGTGCATAAGGATGGCATCCCATCTTTGGACAACCCTACCCTGATCTCGCCATCGAATGCCGGTTATCTGAAGGGCGACGATCTTGTGTTTGGCGTGGCCATCAACGGAGATGAACGCGCCTATCCGTTGCGGATCATGGGCTGGCACGAGATGTTTAACGAAGTGATCGGTGGCGTACCCGTAGCGCTGGCATATTGCACGCTCTGCGGGTCCGGCATTCTTTTTGAAACGCAAGTGGCGGGATGGCGAAAGCCGTTCATTTTCGGTTCGTCAGGGTTCCTCTATCGGTCGAACAAGCTGATGTTTGACCGCGAGACACATTCGCTGTGGAACCAATATACCGGCAAACCTGTTGTGGGTTCCTTGGTAAATAGCGGGATCACATTGAAACAGCGCCCGGTTGTGATCACTACGTGGGACAGCTGGAAGACCTCGCACCCTAAAACGCGCGTGCTGTCGCTGAACACCGGGCATCGGCGCAACTATGGGTCGGGCGTTGTCTATCGAGACTACTTCGCCTCAAGCGAGTTGATGTTCCCGGCTGTGGTGGACCAGTCCAGACATCGGCAAAAGGACTACATTTTTGCCGTCCGTCAGTTCGGGGCAGCGCGGGCCTGGCCGCTGAGTGCGTTCAAGAGCAAACCGGTGATCAACGACGCCATCGCCCAAACGCCGCTGGTTCTGATCGGAGATCCAAAGGAACGCAGCGTGCGCGCCTATGAGCGAAAAAGCCATTCATTCAAAGCTACACAAAGCGGTTTGCAGGATAGCGCAGGACAAAGTTGGACCGTGACTGAAGACGCGTTGATCGGACCAGATGGCACGCGCCTGGCTCGTGTTGCAGGTCATATCTCGTACTGGTTTGCATGGGACAACTACCTAGGCGATGCTGCCAGTATTTATGGTGGGTAACGCCTAGGAGTGCTCCTCGGCGGCCGTGGCGGCAAGCGCTCTGTTATACGCCTTGAGCGCGTCAACGTGATACAGCGCCCCGACGGGTGTTTCAGTGCCATCGTCCTCCAGAACAATGACTGGAATGCAGGGGATGTCGTCGCGATCGAAGTAAGGCATTGCGGCTTCCAGCGTCGCGCTTGCCTGAACGCACAAGCCTTGTTCAATCAGCCCTTGGGCCTCTTCCTTGGTGATCGAGCGCGTGTCGCCGATGGGGCGCATCACGACCCCGGCGCGTAACATTGCCAAAAGATACGCCTGCGGTCCGGCGGCAAGGTGGACATCACGGCGCTCTAACTGTGTAAGGAAGAAAGACCGGTCCACCAGACGCGAGGCCAATGCCGTGGACATGGACACAGTTACCATAACTGCAAGACCAATCTGCCAGTCCCCGGTCAGTTCAAAGACGATCAAGGTGGTCGAGATCGGCGCGCCCAATACCGCCGCGGCCACGGCCCCCATTCCCGCAAAGGCATAAAGCGTGTGTGTACCGGACACATCCGGCAGCAACCCGGTGGCAATCAGACCAAAAGCCAGCCCGGTCAGCGCCCCAATCATCAACGAAGGTGAGAACACGCCCCCACCCATACGACCACCCATCGTGATCGCGACGGCCACCGTTTTCAGGACGGCGAACAGGATCGCGGTGGTCAGAACCAAATCACCAGTCAGCGCGCGGATCGTGGTTTCGTACCCCACGCCGATGATGTGCGGAAACCAAATCGCCAAAAGACCCAGCATCGCACCAGATACTGCTGGGCGCAGCCAACCGGGAATGGAAAGACGGTTCTGAATATGGCCGCCGATATCCTCGGCAAAAAAGATCGACCGCATCAGCAACAATGCGACAAAGCCGCAGATAAGGCCCAGGATCAGGAAAGCCGGAAGCTCGACATAAAATTGCAGCGACCCCGGCGTATCCAGAGTGAACTCTGTAACATCGCCATATTCCAACCGGTTGATCACAGTCCCCGCGACCGAGGCGATGACGATCGGAGCAAACGCGTGCACGGCGAAATGGCGCAACACAACCTCAAGCGCGAACAAAGCACCGGCGATGGGGGCGTTAAAGCTGGCTGAAACAGCGGCGGCAACGGCACAGCCCAACAGGTCGCGACCCGTGATCCCATCGGCGTGGATGCGATTGCTGACCCATGTGGAAATCACCCCGGCCATATGCACCACCGGACCTTCGCGGCCCGTTGATCCGCCCGAGCTGAGCGTGATCAGCGACGCGAAGAACGAGGCGATGCCCGCCTTGACCTCGACCCGTCCGTCGGTGACCGCAGAGCCTTCGATCACATCGGCCACCGACCTTACACGCCCGTCATTGGTGAACCGGTTCAGGATAACACCCACAACCAGACCACCGATGATGGGAATAATCAGAACCATGAACCACGGAAGTTTCTCGGCATGACTGTGCAGCAGCAGAATGTCATCGGTGTCATAGAGGTAAGCCTGCAAAGCCCGGATGGCTTTACGGAAGCCAAGCGCCATGAACCCTGCCGCGATACCGATGGCCAGTGCGATGAACCAAAACTGGATCTGGCTTGGCCCCCGGCGCAGCATCACCCGCCACGCATCCTTGATCGCGGCCAGAGCCTGATTGAACTGGTTGCGCAGAACGGTGCGGGTCGATTGGGTCATTGGCCCTCGGGGATCATCTCTTAACCCTTAGTAAGCCACGGAGCGTCCATATAAAAGTGAGATAGCGACAGTGTGAGCACCGTTTCGCGCCATAGGCGTGTTAAGCCTGCAGCAAAGCCCGGGCAGCGGCGCGGGCTTCCTCGGTGATTGTATCGCCTGCCACCATGCGCGCGATCTCATCCACTCGGTCCGGTTCGGCCAAGGGAATAACAGTGGATAGTGTTTGTCCCTCTGTCACCTGTTTCTGCACGCGCCAATGATGCGCGGCACGGGCGGCGACCTGGGGGGAATGGGTGACAACCAGCACCTGCCCGCCCTGCGCCAAGGACGCCAGCCTGCGCCCGACCGCATCGGCTGTGGCGCCGCCAACACCCCTGTCAATCTCGTCAAAGATCATCGTGCGCGCGCTGTCATCGCCAGTTAGACAAACCTTGAGCGCCAGCAAAAAGCGGCTGAGTTCACCGCCCGATGCAATCTTGTTCAAAGGACCGGCCGGAGCGCCGGGATTGGTGGCCACAGTGAACGCCACTGCGTCAGTTCCTTCGGGGCCCGGCTCTGCCAAAGTGAGCTCGGTTTGGAACACGGCGCGTTCCATCTTGAGCGGGGCCAGCTCAGTCATGACGGCAGCATCAAGCCGCCCGGCAGCCGCCTTGCGGGCTGCGCTCAGCTCGGCAGCGGCGGTGTCATAAGCGTCCTGCGCCGCGTTCACGGCTACACGTTTGTCCGCCAGATCGGCGTCACCCGCCTCCAGCCGATTCAACCGGTCGCGCAAAGTGTCGGCAAATGTTCCAAGATCATCCGGCGATACATCATGCTTTCGCGCCTGTGCGCGGATGGCGAACAGGCGTTCTTCAGCCCGCTCCAGTTCCGCCGGGTTGAAATCCAGCGCCTGAAGGCAGGCATTCACACCATCCTGAGCCTCGCCCAGTTCGATCATTGCCCGCCCCAGTGCCGCAATCGGATTCTCCAATTGACCACCCGCGTTGTCGGAAACGCCCTCCAGCCAGCGGATAGCGTCGGACATCGCCCCTTCGGCCCCATCGCTGGACAGCAATTCAAAGGCGCGGGCGACATCATCACGGATACGCTCGGCCCCTTGCATCATCCGTCGACGGGCATCCAGTTCGGCGTCCTCGCCCGGTTGCGGATCAAGCTGGTCCAATTCGGCCACGGCATGGCGGAGGAATTCTTCTTCGCTGCGGACAGCGGCCAGTGCGGCCTCGGTTTCGGCTAGTGCCTTGCGTGTGCGTGACATCTCGGTCCAGGCCGCACGCACTTTGGCCAGTTGAACCGAAACCCCTGCGAAGTCGTCCAGCATCGCCCGATGGCCGCGCGGATTCAGCAACCCACGATCGTCATGCTGGCCGTGCAATTCGATCAGGGTTTCGGACAATGCG
The DNA here is from genome assembly GCF_013110775.1 of Ruegeria sp. HKCCD7296. NCBI lineage: Bacteria > Pseudomonadati > Pseudomonadota > Alphaproteobacteria > Rhodobacterales > Roseobacteraceae > Ruegeria > Ruegeria sp. HKCCD7296. Next base: position 164,466 of record NZ_WVRF01000005.1, on the reverse strand, counting down.
CGCAGTACTTCGCCTGAACATCGCCGATCATTGACCCAAGCTGTCTTGCGCCCTTCAGCAGTGTTTACCCGGCGCAAGATCAGGTCTTCGCCGCCCGGCAAACCAGCTTCGGCCAGAATCGCATGAGCGGGATGGTCGGCGGATAGTTCAAACTCGGCGACGACCTCGCCCTGTGCCGCACCCTGCCGCACCAATTCGGCCCGTCCGCGCCAGCCCAACACGAAACCCAACGAGTCCAGAAGGATCGACTTGCCCGCCCCGGTTTCCCCCGTCAATGCATTCAGGCCCGGCTGGAATGTCAGTTCCAACCGGTCAATGATCAGCATGTCGCGGATATCTAGGGCGCGCAGCATCGGGTCTTTAACATCCCACGCCAGAAGCCATGGCGATTACAACCACTCACCCTTGATGGTTTGACGATAGATCGTGCTGAGCCAGTTGTTACCACGGCTCTTGAGATCGAGACCGCGAGACGTCAGCAGCTTATATGCGTCGTCATACCATTCCGAAGACTGGTAGTTGTATCCAAGAATGGCACCAGCCGTCTGCGCTTCGTCCAACAGACCAAGGGACAGGTAGGCTTCGACTAGACGATAGAGTGCTTCGGCAGTGTGAGAGGTGGTCTGGAAGTCTTCAACGACCACACGGAATCGGTTGATTGCCGCGATGTAATGATCCTGACGCAGGTAATAGCGTCCGATCTCCATTTCTTTGCCTGCCAGATGGTCGAAGGCAAGGTCAAACTTCAGAACGGCCGATGTGGCGTATTCGCTGTCAGGATAAACCTCGATCACAGTGCGCAAGGATTGCAGCGCCTGGAACGTCAAACCCTGATCGCGGCCAACCTCATCGATTTGGTCATAATAGCTGAGCGCCAGCAGGTATTGCGCGTAGGCTGCATCTTCATCCGTGGGGTAGAAGTCGATATATCGCTGCGCAGCGGCCCGGCTTTCTTCATAGTTCTTATCCGTATGGAAGGAAAACGCCTGCATTATCAGCGCGCGTTTGGCCCAATCGGAATAAGGATACAGGCGTTCAACTTCCGAAAAATACCATGCCGCATCGTCCGAGCGATTCTGCGACAGTTCGTATTCACCACGGGTGTAGATCTGTTCCGGCGTGAACCCTTCAAGGTTCTGGCTCCGGTCAGCGCCCCTGTTGCCGAAAAGGCCGCCCCCGTTGCCACACGCCGCCAAAACTGCTGTCAGAAGAATCGCGCCTGCGAATCTGACTGCCGCTTTGCTGCCAACCATACCGCCCATCCTTGTCGTCTTACTTAATGGGGATCGCCCCGAATTGAGCCATGGTCTAGCACAGAAAATTCCGGTGCAAAACGCCTTATACAACATCTGGCGCAAATGTCGTCAGAGTTGATCAGTCTAGGCGACTTCGGGAATTTCGTTTACGATCAACCCTTGCCCTGGCAAACGCGCGGCCTGCTGCGGTGTACACAGCACCGGACGCACCGCACCCGGCGTTTCGAACAGGTTGCGCAACAAGGTGTTGGTCAAGGAATGGCCTGACTTGTTACCGGTGAAGTGGCCCAGAATCGGACCACCTGCCAGATAGAGATCGCCCAGAGCATCCAGCATCTTGTGACGCACAGCTTCGTCGGCGCGGCGGAAGCCACCCGGCGTCAGAACCTCGTTCCCCTGAACGACAACAGCGTTGTCCAGCGTACCGCCCAAGGCCAGCCCGTTGGCACGCATGGCTTCAACATCGGTTCGACGGCAGAATGTACGGCAATCGCTGAGTTCGCGTGCAAAAGAACCGTTGCGCATATCCAGCGTTTTGGTCTGGCTGCCGATAGCGGTGTCTTCAAAATCGATGTGGAAATCGATGATCAAACCGTCGGCGGGAACGATACTGGCATCCGCGCCTTCGCGCGACGCGGTCACGGGCTTTAGAACTTCATAGGCCAGAACCGGGCTGGCCTGACGGCGCACGCCTTTTGCCATGATGCCGCGCACGAAGTCGATCGAAGACCCGTCCATAATCGGCACTTCGGGACCGTCAATCTCGATCAACGCGTTATGAACACCACATCCGGCCAATGCGGCCATGATATGTTCGATAGTCGAGACTGATACGCCTGAGTCATTCACAAGGCGAGTGCAAAGCGGGGAACGCTCGACTGCATGGTAGATTGCAGGGATCATTGCATCGCCCAGATGAATATCCGTCCGCTTGAACCAAATTCCATGCCCCGCCGCAGCAGGTTTGAGAACCATGGTTGCAGGTTGGCCGCCATGCAGTCCAACGCCTTTGAACGTGACCGGAGATTTGAGCGTATGTTGCAAAATGGGCCTCAGTGAGCAGTGTCCAGCCTGCGAGGGCTGTGTTGGACACTCAGTTAAGGAAGCCTGCGTGAAGGCTCAACTCACTCTTTGCAACCGAATGAAACATGTATGTAACAGATCGGCAAAACCCTGCTTACATATTCGTAAACCACTATTTTTAAAAGATAAAGGGCCGCTAAGAAGCGGCCCTGTGAGTGGATTTTGTTACCGCGATCAGTTGGCTTGACGGCGCAGGAAGGCAGGAATTTCAATGCGATCCTGTTCCGGGTCGGCCTCATCCTGGGCCGGTGCGGTGGCTTCGGACTGACGCATAACGGGCTGCTGACGCGCTGCTTGCGCCGGTGTATCCGAGGCATGGCCAGTCATTCGGTCGATCAGGCGATTGAAGCCAAAACGCGAGCGTTCTTCAGTTTCAGGCTGCGAAACAGCCTCGGGCTGACGCGGTGCAGCCGGACGCTGCGGTGCGGATGGAACCTTTTGTACAGCCGCCTGTAGACGCTGCAGCGCCTCGGGCGACGGAGTACCAGCGGCATGGCCACGCGGGGCGACAAAGCTTTCGGGTGCGGGTTCGACATGTTCGGGCTGCGGCTCGAACTCAGCGACGCGCGGCTGGTAGGCTGGCGGCGGCAAGTCGTCCTCCTCGCGTTCGTCACGCGGTTGGAACTGAGGTTGCGCAGGCTCTTCTGCGGCCTCGAACAGCGAAGGTTCGCGGGTTTCTTCCATCTGAGGTGCGGCGTCCGCTACTTCGGCTGCAACAGGCGCTTCTTCCTGAACGTGCTCTTCCGCCGAAACGGTGCGGGTCAGCGGCTCGGACATAGAGCGGCGCGCAACCGGGACATCTGCGGACTTTTCGCTGGCGTCGATGCCGGTGGCAACAACCGATACGCGCATTCCACCTTCCATCGCAGTGTCCAAAGTCGACCCGACGATGATGTTCGCTTCGGGGTCCACCTCTTCGCGAATGCGGTTGGCCGCTTCGTCCAGTTCGAAGAGGGTCAGGTCGTGGCTGCCGGTAATGTTGATCAGCACGCCCTTTGCACCTTTGAGGCTGATTTCGTCCAGCAGCGGGTTTGCAATGGCTTTTTCTGCCGCTTGAACCGCACGATCTTCGCCGGTTGCCTCGCCGGTTCCCATCATCGCCTTGCCCATTTCGTCCATCACGGCGCGAACATCGGCAAAATCGAGGTTGATTAGGCCGGGACGAACCATCAGGTCCGTCACGCCCTTAACACCTTGATACAGTACGTCGTCTGCCATCGAGAAAGCCTCGGTAAAGGTGGTTTTCTCATTGGCCAGGCGAAACAGGTTCTGGTTGGGGATAATGATCAGCGTGTCGACAACCTGCTGCAGCGCTTCAACACCGTCTTCGGCCTGACGCATCCGCTTCGCCCCTTCGAACTGGAAGGGTTTGGTGACAACACCCACCGTCAGCACGCCCAGCTCTCGGGCGGCTTGTGCGATGATCGGTGCGGCGCCGGTGCCAGTGCCCCCGCCCATGCCGGCGGTGATAAAGCACATATGCGCGCCCGCCAGATGATCGACGATTTGTTCGATGCTTTCTTCGGCGGCTGCGGCCCCTACAGTCGGTCGAGCCCCTGCCCCCAGACCTTCGGTGACCTTTACGCCCAATTGTACGCGTGCCGACGATTGGCTTTGCTGCAGCGCTTGCGCGTCGGTGTTGGCGACCACAAAGTCGACACCGTCCAGCTGTTTCTCAATCATGTTATTTACGGCGTTCCCGCCTGCGCCGCCAACGCCAAATACTGTAATCCGAGGCTTCAGTTCGTCGTGCCCGGGCATCGAAAGATTCAATGTCATGCTCTGTCCGCCTGTATTTATGTCCCGCCAAAGCGGTGTTTTTCTTACCTATCCTTTGTCGATTCTAGCCGGATGATGCGAAAAGGTCACGTCAAAAATTGCGTTTTGCCACAAAATATGGAGGAAATAAGGCATCAACCGGCGGCATTTCGCAGGCTGTGCCAGATATAGCGGAAACGTTGGCGACCATCACAAGACACCCAGCAGGCCGCGAAGGTTTATTCCCCCTTCACGCTCTGACTAGCCATCAATTACACTGCGGAAAACTGCTCAGGTCCTGCCGCGAGACCTCTGACGGGCCCTGTGGATATCTTGAGGGATAAATCAGCGCACCGCAACCGGATTTTTCAACTGGTCGGGGCATTTGGACAGTTCAGGCTGCTTTCCGTGATGCTGCCCACCTCTTGGATTTCTCCGTCAGCGAACGAGGCGAGCCTGACCATCAGGCGACCTTCGTGCAAAAAGGGCCACCAACACACAGGAATCCCATCCGGGTCGTTGTCATAGAGAAAACAGATTTGACCGTGTGGCGTGGTAATCTGTCCATAGACACAGCCCTGCCCTTCTTCACGCCAGACCGAGACGCGGCGGTTCAGAAATTGCTCGGTCCCGACAAGATCGCCGCTGCGAATCTCGTAGAATGTAAGCGTTTTGCCGACTGCAGCGTCCAGAAACGCGTCCGGTGTGATGATGCTTTGGGCCATGACCCCACCGGGCAGCAGGGCAGCGCACAGCGCGGCCCTTCGCAAGTGCTTACCAGTTGTCACGGAACCACCGCACTGCGCGTTTGAACGGGCGCGCGGCATAGGTGTCGACTGGGATCTCGAAATCCCACCATTCATCCTGAGGATGGGCCGCAAACAGGCTGAGACCCACGGCAGAAGAGAAAGCAGGGCCTGTCGCTGATTGCGGCAAGCCATGCACACGCAACGGCCGTCCCAGGCGCACGCGCTGCCCAAGAATGCGGGTGGCAAGCCCGTCCAGCCCCATGATCTGGCTACCGCCCCCGGTCAGAACAATCTGTTGGCTTGGCATATGATCGAACCCGGCGGCGTCTAGTCGAACGCGGACCTCTTCCAGAATCTCTTCGACGCGCGGGCGCATGATACCGATCAGTTCGGCCCGGCTGACAGTGCGACGGTCATGTTCCCAGTCGCCCGTATCGCCACCGATATCAATCATATCACGGTCATCGGCCCCGGTTGCATGCACGCCCCCATTAAAGGTCTTGATCCGTTCAGCCACGGCTGCTGGAACGCCCAGACCCATCGAGATATCGCTGGTTACATGATCTCCACCCATACCGACGCAATCCGCGTAGATCATGTGCTTCTTCATGAAGATCGACACGCTGGTTGTACCACCGCCCATGTCGATACAAGCCGCGCCCAGTTCCTGCTCATCCTCAACCAATGCCGAGATGCCCGAGACATAGGCTGAGTTGGCAATACCCGCCAGCTCCAAATCACAGCGCTTGATACAACGCACAATGTTCTGGATCGCTATCGCGTCGACGGTCAGCATGTGCATATCGACCGCAAGGCTCTGGCCCAGTTGCCCACGCGGATCAATCAGGCCTGAACGGTTGTCCAGCGCAAAGTTCACCGGTTGCGCGTGCAGCACCTCGCGCCCCTCGCCGTAATCGGGCACGTCACAGGCATTCAAAACGCGGCCGACCTCGGCTTCGGTCACAAGCTGACCGTCAAGGTCTACCTGCGCGTCCAACCCGTAAGACCGTGGGTTGGCCCCCGAGAAACACGCAATGACGTGATCGACACGAATATCCGCCATCTTCTGCGCTGCCTGCAGTGCGGTACGGATGGCGCGTTCAGTTTCCTGCATGGCGGTGACTTCACCGAATTGCACACCGCGAGAGCGCGTGGTCGCCGCGCCAATGACGCGGAACCCGGTTTGACCGGCCATCGAGCCGATAGTGTTGTCTTCACTCAGCCGACCCGTGCCATCAAAACGTAAAACAAGGCAAGCAATCTTGGAGCTGCCTACATCCAGAATTGCGATGACACCGCGTTGCAATGCCTGCCGCCGCATCTGACGCATGGCGCGTTGGGACTGATAAAGATCGGTCATCATGGTCGTTACTGCCCGTTACTCACGTTCACTTTTGTATTCCACCAGTCTTCGCTGGCGGCTTTGCTCATTCGTATGGTCGGACGCTGGCCAAGGCGCATATCGACCACGGCCACGTCGCGCTCCAGAAGGTCCTGCACTTCGTTGACAGCCAGCACGCGTTCCAGCGCACGCACCGGCCGGTCGGTCGGCAGCATGATGCGCTGGCCGCGGTCCAGAACCAGATCCCAGCGCCGCTCGCCCACGCGCACAAGCCCGCGCACGCGATTGCCCAGACTGCGCGAGGTTTGGAAAAGCTCAAGCGCTTCCGCCACATGGACATCAGCGCCCTTGCCCGCGATCAGCGGAAGACCGATATGGTCCTTGCGCGATGGCGTTTCCTTGACATGAGCGCCGGTCTCATCAAGCAGCTCCAGCCCATCACGGGTGCGCCAAACGATCACGGGTTGTCGTTCGACCACATCCACCTGCAAAATGCCGCCCGGTCGGATACGCACGGTTGCGGATTTCACCGGGTCCAATCCGGTAATCGTGTCGCGCATGTGTTCGACATCCAGATCCCAGGAACTGATCGGGAAATCCAAAGGTACGACCTCGCGAATATCCTCGGACAAACTGGTGCCCGCTCCATCAATGGCCATCAGGTTGACCATGAACTCGGGGCGTTCCTGAATAGAAGTTCGAATGTCAGCGACAAAGGCAGTGACAGCCTCGCGCCGATCTTCCGAGGCGAAGTAAAGCCCAACAGCTGCTGCCGCGGCGCAGATTGGCAGACCTACCTTGACGCCCATGCGAATGCCCGGCGTAAGCATCCAGCGCTGAAGTCGGTAGCTCAGGCGCGACGGTGCAGGATCGCTGCGGCGCGCGGTGCGGCAAAACACCCGCGCCCCACGCAGCCGCAAAAGCGGCTCTGCTTCATGTGTTTCGGTGTCAGCCGATGCGAAATCAGCATCAGGCCCCGCAAGGGGTTTACTGCGATGGATTTCCAGCGAACGGCTGGCGGTCAACGGTCGCATGAGGCGTCCTCCACCATCCAGGCACAAAGCTGGCCGAATGTCATGCCTAGATGGGCGGCCTGTTCGGGGGCCAGCGAGGTTGGCGTCATGCCAGGCTGGGTGTTGGTTTCCAACAGAAACAGCCCGTCCGGTCCCTTGCTATCATCCCAGCGAAAATCCGTACGGCTGACGCCCTTGCAACCCAAAACATCATGCGCGCGCAGAGCGTGATCCATGCAGCGGTCAAAGATGTCCTGCGGGATGTCAGCAGGTAGCACGTGCCACGATCCGCCCGGCTTGTACTTGGCGTCATAGTCGTACCAGCCATCGTCGGTCATGATCTCGGTCACGGTCAGGGCGCGGTCGCCCATCACCGTTACCGTCAACTCGCGCCCTGGCACATATTTCTCGATCATCACATGGTCGGGCATCGCCTCGTCCAGCTGCGGCGGACCATTTGCGTCTTCATGGACGATATAGATACCAACACTGGAGCCTTCGTTGTTGGGCTTGGCAACGTAAGGCGGCTCCATCACGTGAACCTCAATCACCTCGACCTTGGGTGCGATCACGCTGGGCACAACAGGCAGGCCTTCGGACTGGTAAATCTCTTTGCTGCGTTGTTTGTCCATCGCAAGGGCCGAGGCCAGAACGCCGGAATGCGTGTACGGAATCCGCATCCATTCCAGCAGGCCCTGCACACAGCCATCTTCACCCCAGCGGCCATGCAGGGCGTTGAAAACCACATCCGGCTTAATATCCAAAAGGCGCGCATAAAGGTCGGGACCTGCGTCCAGTTCGACCACTTCAAAGCCTTCTCCCACAAGGGCGGCTGCGCATTCGCGCCCAGAGCTGAGAGACACCTCGCGTTCCGCCGAGGGTCCACCCATCAGTACCGCCACTTTGGGGTTTGTCCTGCTCGACATTCCCAACGTGCGCCTCAATGTCCCCGGACCTTATGTGGTGGTCCGTACTGCGTTTATGCCTTTGATCCGTCGCCTGAATTAGCCTGTTATTGGTCTGACGGTTGGGGCTTTATTCTTTCAGCGGATCACCGACCCGCATGATTTCCCACTCTAGCGTGATGCCGCTTGTTTCGTAAACCTTTTTTCGCACCTCTTCGCCCAACCCTTCAAGGTCAGCAGCGGTGGCCGCACCGGTATTGATCAGGAAATTCGAGTGCTTGGGGCTCATCTGTGCACCCCCCAGCGTCGCGCCACGCATTCCGGCGTCATCGATCACTTTCCACGCCTTGAGGTCATGCACATCATCCGCCTGCCCTGTCGAAGAAAACCCTGCCGGGTTGCGGAAAGTCGACCCGGCGCTGCGATCTTTGGTCGGCTGAGTTTCATCGCGCTTCTTAAGCTGCGCTTCCATGCGGGCGTGAAGCTCTGCGGGGTCGCCAGAAGGCCCTTGGAACGTCGCCGAAACCAGAACTGCGCCTTCGGGCAAATCGGACTGACGATAGCGAAAGTTCAAGTCTTCGGGTGTCAGGTGCTGCACCTGGCCTTGCCGCGTGACGATTGTGGCTTTGCGCAAAACATCCGCCGTATAACTGCCATAGCACCCTGCGTTCATCCGCACAGCCCCGCCGATTGAACCAGGAATGGTTCGCAAAAACGTCAGGTCAACCCCAGCATCCGCCGCCTTTCGTGCTACATGAGCATCCAGCGCTGCAGCCCCGGCGATCACAGTGGTGCCGGCGACTTCGATACCGTTGAACCCCCGCCCCAAACGGATCACCACCGCGCGCAAGCCACCATCCCGCACGATCAAGTTCGAACCGACTCCCATTGGGAAGACTGGCACATCTGACGGAAGATCGCGCAAAAACGCTTGCAGGTCTTCGAGGTCGGCGGGTTGAAACAGGTGGTCCGCCGGACCGCCGACACGCAGCCAGGTCAGGTCGTTCAGCGGGCGTGCCGGGGTCAGACGGCCCCGAACTTCGGGCAGACCACTCATGCGTTCGACTTTGCCGCCAGCCCACGCCCGCCGACACCCCCTACGATAACAGCAAGAAGGAAGGGCAGAACCGAGCCGGTCAGCCAGATGAACGGGCCGAATGCCTGTTCTTCTTCACCTGTTCCGACGCCTGCCAACATCACGATCAGGACCAACGCAACAGCTGAAGTCAGACCGATGAGCCAGAGCAACCCTTTCATCCCAATCCAGAGCCCGGCAACGAATCCGGCAACCGCGCCCAGGACCAGCGAGATAAGCGGTAAGTAGGCAAAAGTGGCGATGTCGACCATGGGGCCTCCTGAAAATGGCCGTTACTTGTTGGCCGCCTTCATGCCCTGCATTTTCGCCTTTGTCCAACGGGTGAGGTAAATCACCGGCCAGCGCAGCATCGACATGCCTGCAACAAGAACAAGCAACCCGATCCAGGGGCCGTTTTCATATGTGACAAAACCCAAAATGGGGATGCCCACTGCGATTAGATAATAGGCGCGGGTCCAATGGTTGTCCTTGCTGGGCAGCATTGCCAGAATATTGGCGGTAAGCCCCCAGAGGGCCGCGAGGGCAAGAGAAAGACTCATTCCATCACCTCACCACGCACCCATTTGCGCCAGTAATACCGGATCGGATTACGAAACATTGAAGCGAACCCACCCAACGCCAAAACCGACCAAACCCAACCATGAACATAGCCCAACCATATGATCAAACCCGGCGCACAGATCAGCAAAAGGATCCCCGGCGGAAATTGCAGGCGCATCGGCAGCATCGCCACAACGGTGGCGCAGATCACCCATAAGGCAGCCATGATCACGGAATAATCCATTTCCCCCTCCGAGGGCAGGCGATAGAAACAACTACGTCAACACACCTTATGGTTGCGCATTAACACGCTGAGATGTCAAACAGCTTGTTTCCTCTGCAACCGCTCTGGAAGCCCGTTAGCCCAGGCACTGATTGTCCCTGCCCCAAGGCAGACGACCATGTCGCCGGGGCGGGCCTGCTCGCGCACCAGACGTTCCAAATCGTTTTCGTCAAAAAGCGCGCGGGCATGGCGGTGGCCGTGGCGGATCAGCCCCTGCACCAGATCATCGCGGCTGGCCCCTTCAATCGGATCTTCACCGGCGGCAAAAACCTCGGCGATGGCCACGACATCCGCATCGTTGAAGCAGGTGCAGAAGTCGTCGAACAGGTTGGACAGACGTGAGTAGCGGTGAGGTTGGTGTACAGCGATGACGCGGCCTTCAGTCGCTTGGCGCGCAGCCTTGAGGACAGCAGCGATTTCGACCGGGTGATGGCCGTAATCGTCGATTATGGTGACACCGTCGACTTCTCCGACCTTGGTGAAGCGGCGGTTGACGCCGCCAAAATTGGCAAGCGCGTCGCGAATCTCAGTCGCTTTCATACCCAGATGGCGGGCAACAGCCACAGCGGACAATGCGTTCGAGACGTTATGGTCGCCAGGCATCGGCAGGGTGCAACCTTCGATCACTTTGTCTTCGTATTGCAGGTGAATGTCGAAATGCGCAACGCCGCTTTTGTAGGTCAGATTCTCGGCCCGCACGTCTGCCTGAGCATTGAAGCCATAGGTGCGCACACGGCGATCCGTGATGCGCCCGACCAAAGCCTGCACCTCGGCATGATCCGTGCAGCAAACGGCCAGACCATAGAAAGGCAGGTTCGAGACGAATTCGTGAAAGCCATCACGCAATTTGTCGAAATCCCCCCAATGCTCCATATGCTCGGGGTCGATATTGGTAACGATGGCGATGGTCGCGGGCAGACGATTGAACGAGCCATCGGATTCATCCGCCTCAACCACCATCCATTCGCCCTGCCCCATGCGCGCATTCGAACCATAGGCGTGGATGATGCCGCCATTGATCACGGTCGGGTCGAAGTCACCCGCCACCATTAGCTCAGCCATCATCGTGGTCGTGGTGGTCTTGCCATGTGTGCCCGCAATTGCGATGTTCGAGCGCAAGCGCATCAACTCGGCCAGCATGTCAGCACGCCGGACAACGGGCAGCCCTTGTGCGCGTGCCTCATCCAATTCCGGATTGCCGGGTTTGATTGCAGTCGAAACAACCACAACCGCAGCGTTTTCAAGGTTTTCAGCCCGCTGCCCGACGAAGATTTCAGCCCCCAAACCCGCCAGCCGATCAGTGATCTTCGATGCCTTCAGGTCCGAGCCCTGCACCCGATACCCCAGATTCAAAAGCACCTCGGCGATCCCGGACATCCCGATCCCTCCGATCCCGACAAAGTGGATCGGTCCTACGTCTTGCGGCAGTTTGGTTGCAGGATTCATGCGGTCTCCTTCTGCGCCAGTTGTTCGACAAGTTGCACCAGACGCTCGGTCGCGTCGGGGGCACCGGTCGAAAGGGCGGCATGGGCCATTTTCTGTGCGGCTTCGGGGTTGGTCAGAACCGTGGTGATTTGCTGCGTCAAGGCGCGAACGTCAAGCGCATTTTCAGGGATCATGATCGCACCGCCCGCCTGCACCAAGCCACGCGCATTGGCGGTTTGGTGGTCTCCGGCAGCGGCGGCAAACGGGACCAGGATCGAGGGTCGCCCAATAACCGAGATATCGGCCACGCTGGATGCACCCGAACGCGAAATGACCAATTGGGCGTCCGACATGCGACGGGGCACGTCTGCAAAAAAGGTCTGAACTTCGGCGCGGATGCCATAATCATTGTAGAACGCCGTCACACGCGCGCTGTCCTCATCCCGGGCCTGATGTGAAACGCGGATGTGGTTACGGATGTTTTCAGGCAAGGCGGCAAGGGCCTCGGGCACCACATCGCTCAGGATACGCGCGCCTTGTGAGCCGCCCATGACCAAAATCGACATCGGATAATCGCCGGGTGGAATGTATCCCGCGGCGGCGCGGTCCAGAACGGCGGCGCGTACCGGATTGCCGGTGTGGACGCCCTGTGCGCCCTGGGGCAGATCGGTTGGCCAGACACCGCATGCAACCTGTGCAACGCGAGTGGCGAACAGCTTGTTCACACGGCCCAACACACCGTTCTGTTCATGGATCATGCGCGGGATTTTCAGCAGCGTTGCCGCGCCCAGCGCCGGGATCGACGGATAGCCACCAAACCCGACAACCACGTCGGGCTTATTGCGCATCATCTGAAACGCCATGCTGGTCACGCCGCCCACGATCTTGGGGCCGACCAGCGCCTTGGCTGCTAAACCGCCGCGCGCAAAGGTGGCCGAGGACACCTCGGTAATCTCGGTCGCATCCGGGAAGGCGCCGGTATAGCGCGCACCGCGTGCATCGGTGGACAGGCGCACGCGCCAGCCCTTGTGCAGCAATGCCTCGGCCAGGGCCTGAGCGGGGAACATGTGGCCCCCGGTTCCGCCAGCCGCAATCAACAAGTAAGGGTTCCCCATTATCCTCGTCCGCGCAGAATATCGCCAAGCTCGCCCTGCGGACGGGTTCGGGTGAAAGCCAACAACATCCCGATGGCAATACCGCCCGCAATCAGCGACGAACCGCCATAGCTGACAAAAGGCAACGTCATGCCCTTGGCGGGCAACAGGCGCACGGCGACGCCCATGTTGATCATCGCCTGAACGCCAAACATACAGGCCAATCCGGTGCCTGCCAGGCGAATGAACATGTCCCGTTCACGCATTAGCCGCAGCAGCGACCGCACGACAATCAGCGCATAGAGCGCGATGATAATCAGCACCAGGATCAAGCCGTATTCCTCAGCCGCGACAGCAATGATGAAATCGGTATGGGCATCGGGAAGCGACCATTTCACCTGCCCTTCCCCGACACCAACGCCGAACAACCCGCCTTCGCGAATGGCGTTGGTGGCATAGCCCAGCTGGGTGGTCGGATCGACCTCTTGGTTCAGAAAGCCATCGATGCGGCGGGCAAAGTGTTCGGAATTTGAATAGGCAAACATACCTGCCAACACCACCGCGCCAGCCATTCCGACCAGTAAAAGCATCGGGGCACCGGCCACGAAATACATCACGCCCCAGCCGAACAGGATCAGGCAGGCCTGACCGAAATCGGGCTGCATCACCAACATCCCTACGATCGACATGCACAGCGCAAAGGACCAGATACGCCCCGGAGGGCCATTGATCTCTTGCGAGGCCGCCAGCAACCATGCGGCCACGACAATGAAACCGGGCTTCAAGAATTCGGACGGTTGCAGAGAGGCAAAGCCCAACGAATACCAGCGGACAGCACCTTTGCCAAAATCGGTTCCGAAGACCGGCAGAAAAACCAGCGCCACAAATGACACCAAAAACCCAAGAACGGCCAGACGCCGCACCAAGGTCGGTGACATCATCGATGTCAGCAGCATCGCAATCAGCGCCAATCCGCCGAAGATGGCCTGACGTTCGACATAATGGAAAGGATCGAACCCGTTGCGTCCGGCCAGCGGCGGCGATGAGGCCAAGCCCAGCAGCAACCCAATGGTAAAAAGGATCAGAACGCAGGACATCGTCCAGCGATCAATTGTACGCCACCACTTCGGTAGAATCGGTTCTCCGCGCTGGTCCTGGACCGCGCCATACACCATCTCAGTCATGAGATACCGCCACTCTCTGCCTCGTTCACGTCCCGTTTTCGGGATCTGTTTGAGAGTCTACAGGGATTTTGGCGTTTGGGCTAGTAGGATGAAGAGCAGCTTTGAAAATCTGTGCAGCAAATAATGGTTCCGTGGTCCTGGGCTGCGCCCAATCGTGAAATAGAGAACCAGAAGGAACACGATTTGATGAGCTGTTGGCACGCACAGGCAAGAGTGGAAAGACGATGGAGCTTAAGAATAATTTAGCGATTGATTGTTCCGCCACTTGCTATCCTATCCAAACAACGCCATCCCCCGCCCATGACCTTCGATACGATCATCCTTGGGGCCGGTGCGGCCGGTATGATGTGCGCAGCCCATTGCGGCGGGCGCGTATTGGTGATCGATCACGCCAAGGCAGCGGGCGAAAAGATCCGCATTTCGGGCGGCGGGCGCTGCAACTTCACCAACATGTATGCAGGACCGGGTAACTTTCTGTCGCAGAACCCGCATTTCTGCAAATCCGCACTGGCGCGCTATACCCAGTGGGATTTCATCGATTTGGTCGGTCGGCACGGCATCGCGTGGCACGAGAAAACACTGGGGCAGCTGTTTTGTGATGGGTCATCGAAGCAGATCATACAGGTGCTGCTGGACGAGATACGCGATGCAGGAGCAGAGCTGTGGGTGCAAACGTCTCTGCGCGATCTGAGCAAGACCGAAAGCGGGTTTGCACTGGAGGTCGAACGCGACGGGCAGCGTCAGCACCTGACCTGCGCCAATCTGGTGCTGGCCACCGGCGGCAAGTCGATCCCGAAAATGGGCGCGACCGGGTTGGCCTATGACATCGCCGGGCAATTCGGCTTGCGCGTGACCGACACGCGCGCCGCGCTGGTACCGTTCACCTTCTCGGATGGTCGATTCAAAGACTTGTCCGGTGTTTCCCTGCCCGCTCGGCTGTCGAACGACCGCACCAGCTTTGACGAGGCGCTGCTGTTCACGCATCGCGGGCTTAGCGGGCCGTCGGTGTTGCAGTTGTCATCCTACTGGTCCGAGGGTGAGGCGATCCGGGTAAACCTTATCCCCGATTTGCCGCTGTTCGATCTGTTGCGGACACAGCGTCAGAGCGGTGGGCGAAAGGCTTTGACAACCGAACTGGCGCGCCATCTGCCGGCCCGGTTGGTAGACTATCTGAGCAAGGTTATTCAGATGTCCGGGAACCTTGCGGATCAGTCAGATGCGAAACTTTCTGAGCTGACCACAGCCTTATCCGAGTGGTTGCTGGTGCCATCGGGAACCGAAGGGTATCGCACGGCCGAAGTCACGCTGGGCGGGATCGATACCGAAGATTTGTCTTCTAAAACCATGGAGGCCAAGGATGTCCCTGGCCTCTACGCGATTGGCGAAGCGGTGGATGTCACCGGCTGGTTGGGTGGCTACAATTTCCAGTGGGCATGGTCGTCAGGCCATGCCGCTGGTGTTGCCATTGCCGCCAAGGATTAACCGACGACGTTATACCCGCGCCCGCGCATACAGTTTCGCACGATCACTTCCTGATTCTGAGTGTTGTTGATCGCGCTTGCACCAGCACCGATCAGCGCACCGGCTGCTGCTGCCCGACCCAGATCACTGGCGCTGTTGTCAATGATTGCAGTGGTTGCCGCAGCACCGGCCGCGCCGATGGCAGCGGCGCCTGCAGTGTTGCTGTCGAGCGTCGGCTGAGATCGCGCCAGCGCCTGACAATTGGCCAGATCGGACTGATAATTAGGCCCTACCGCCCCGTCGATGATCGGGACATAGTTCGCCCCGCTATTGGCGCAGGCTCCGGCCAGCGCAACGACAGGAAGAGCGAAGAAAATTTTGCGTGCAGACATATCCGCTACCTCTTTGTGAACTGAAGGTGACGCAACCTTACTTCCCACAAAGTGTCAATCTGATTGGGAAAAGTCCAGATCAACCGGCAGAGCGTCGCCTTACGTCAGCCGCTTACGCACTTGTTCGGTAAAGTCATCGCCGCGTCGCTCGAAATTGTCATATTGATCGAAACTGGCAGCCGCCGGTGCCAACAACACCGTGTCACCCTCTTCCGCGTCTTCGATAGCTTGCGCTACGGCGGCCTCCATCGTGGTACAAACCAGGGCGTCCGCTTCCAGTTGCATCGCAAAACCAGCCGCTTCGCGACCGATCACGTAAGCTTTGCGCACCTGATCCGCTGCCGTGTTCAGAGCTGCGATACCGCCCTCTTTCTCAAGTCCACCGCAAATCCAGCGGATATTCTTGAACGCGCTCAACGCCTTCAAGGCACTGTCGATATTGGTCGCCTTCGAATCGTTGACGTAAGTAACCCCACCCGCTTCGGCAATGATCTGGCTGCGGTGCGGCAGGCCCGGATAGGACTGCAGCGCATCCTCGATCACGCGCGGGGCAAGTCCCAGCGACCGGCAGGCGGCGTAGGCCGCGCAGGCGTTTTGATGGTTATGCGCACCGGGCAGACCTTTGATCGCGCGCAGGTCGATGGAACCTGCCTGACGCCCCTTGCGGTATTCCGACAAGAAACCTTTGCGAGCAAACACCTGCCACCCCGGACCTGTCAGTTTGCGCGCAACCGAGATACGGATCACCCGGTCATCCGTTGGCCTTTCGGCCAGTTGCCCGGCCAGAAACGCACCTTCGATCTCATCAATGCCAATGATTGCGCGGTCTGGCCCGCCTTCGGCAAACAGGCGTCGTTTGGCCGCGAAATAGCCGCCCATGCCGCCGTGGCGGTCCAGATGATCGGGCGAAAGGTTGGTGAACACAGCAACGTCGGGAGTCAACGCACGGGCCAACTCGGTCTGATAGCTGCTGAGTTCCAGCACAACAACCGAACCGTCACCACCCGGATCGATATCCAGAACCCCGCGTCCGATATTGCCTGCCAACTGTGCCTCACGCCCGGCCTCGGTCAGGATGTGGTGGATCAACGCCGCCGTGGTGGACTTCCCGTTCGAGCCCGTCACTGCAATCACGCGCGGCGGCGTGTCGTAGTTGTTCCATTCCGACCCCGCGAAGGAACGGAAGAACAGGCCGATGTCGTTGTCCACCGGCACGCCAGCGTCCAAAGCCGCGGAAACGACCGGGTTCGGTTCAGGATAAAGATGCGGAATGCCCGGTGAGACGATCAGCGACGCAACGCCATCAAACGCGCCGTGTTTGCGCAGATCGACGCAGGTGAACCCCTCGCCTTCGGCAGTTTCACGAGCTGCCGGGTTGTCGTCCCAGCACACAGGCTCGGCCTTGCCAGCACGCAAGGCGCGTGCTGTCGCCAAGCCCGACCGGCCCAGCCCCAGAACTGCAACTTTTTGCCCTGAAAAGCCTTTGACCGGGATCATGTCTTACTTCCTTCGTCTAGCTGTGCCTCAAGCCAATCCGCCCGTTCTTCGACAGGTCGCTTTGGAACAAGGGTGGTCTTGAAACCAAGTTTGGGCAAGCGGTCGCACAAACCCTCATATTCCGCAAGAGCGTCAACAAGATCGTGCTGACGCTGACTGTCTTTCACATAGATTTCAGGCCATGGCGGGAACAGAAAAATCTGACGGTCATAGTCAAGCCGGACAATCCGATCTTTCAAGGCTTTGTCCAGATCAGTGTCAGTACGCTCAAACCAGATCAAGGCGTCCAGTGCCGATCGGTCGAATAGAACCAAACCGTCCGGGGCTTGGGTCATGTCGTTGAAAGCCGTCTCGATGACTTTCCGGCAAAACGCTTCGGTATTTGACCAGGGCAAGGCGGTTCCACCGACCTGCTGTTCCGCGATTACGACTCGGCGGCCGGGTTCTATGACAGTCGCATAGCCGCGCCGCGCCATCTCTTGCAGGAGGGTGGATTTACCGCCTCCTGAACAGCCTGACAGCACAATGCGACGTTTGCTCACCGTACCTTCAGCGTTGCCAGTCCGATCATCGCCAGGATCAGCGAGATGATCCAGAAACGGATGACGATGGTCGGTTCAGCCCAGCCTTTTTTCTCATAGTGGTGATGGATTGGGGCCATGAGGAAAACCCGCTTGCCGGTGCGTTTGAAGTAGAGGACCTGAATGATGACGCTCAACGCCTCGACCACGAACAGACCGCCAACCACGGCCAGAACAAGCTCGTGCTTGGTGGCGACGGCAATCGCACCCAGTGCACCACCCAGTGCCAATGAACCGGTGTCACCCATGAAGACCGCCGCAGGCGGTGCGTTGTACCACAAAAAGCCCAAACCGCCGCCGAACAAAGCAGCCGTAAAGATCAATATCTCACCGGTTCCGGGCACGTAGTGCACGTCCAGATACTCGGTAAAGTCCACACGTCCGACCGCATAGGCAATGATTCCAAGGGTCGTGGCGGCAATCATTGCGGGCATGATCGCCAACCCGTCCAGACCGTCAGTCAGGTTTACTGCATTGGCAGCCCCCACGATCACAACGACCGCGAACGGAATATAGAACAGGCCCAAATTGACCAGAGTGTCCTTAAATACCGGCACCGCCAGCTGGTTCTGCAACGCCTCGGGATGGTGCAAAGATGCCCAGAGCGAGGCCAGAACCGCAATGATAATGCCCAGCGCCAGACGCATCTTGCCCGAAACACCCTTGGTGTTCTGCTTCGACACCTTGGCGTAGTCATCCGCGAACCCGATGGCCGCATAGGCCAAAGTCACAAACAACACCATCCAGACATAGGGATTGTCCCACCGCGCCCAGATCAAGGTCGACGTCACAAGGGCACCTACAATCAGCAACCCACCCATGGTGGGCGTGCCTGCCTTGGAAAAATGTCCCTCGGGGCCGTCATCGCGGATCGGTTGACCTTTGCCCTGTCGCTTGCGCAGAACATTGATCAGGGGTTTTCCGAACAGGAACCCAAAGATCAGCGCCGTCATAAAAGCACCGCCCGCGCGGAAGGTGATATAGCGGAAGAGGTTCCAGAAATCCCCTCCGTCCGACAGGGCGGTCAACCAATACAGCATGACAATACCTTTCTCACACGCGACGTCTGGGCGCGATCACCCATCAAGCGCGCTCCCTTGCCCCATTTTGCGCAGACCGTCAACAATCGTAGCCAGCGCCATGCTGAGAGAACCCTTTGCCAACACCGTGTCGCCATCGCAGATCAATGAGGGCAAGTGTTCGGCCATCTCAGCACTGGTTTCGAACCAGAGCCCGCGCTTGTCATCGGGTAGCGCCTTGTGCATGGCCTGCATCAACGGGCCGATGCAATGCACCTGATTTACTTTCCCCATGGCTGCAACATTCGCCATTTCGGCGTGCATCGCCACTTCCTGCGAGCCCAGTTCCTTCATGTCGCCCAAAAACGCGATGCGGCGGGTACCTTGCGTGGCAGCCAACACGTCCAGCGCGGCCTCCATCGAGGTCGGATTGGCGTTGTAGCTGTCGTCCAATAGTTCGATTTGGCCACCACCAGACAACGGCAAGTTTTCGCGTACGCCGCGCCCCTTGACCGGCGACCACGCTCGCAGTCCCGCGATCGCCTGATCCAGATCGACACCCAGTTCCACGCAGGCCGCCAGAGCCCCAAGCGCGTTCATGGCAAAATGGGTGCCGGCAGAGTTGACCTCAAAGCGGATGAGTTGATCACCAACAGTGGCCTGAGCGTTCACGGCGTTGGACGCTTGCTGCACATCGATCAAACGATAATCCGAAGCCTTGCGGCCAAAATCGACGATCCCCGCCCCGCGGTCCTGGGCACTTTGACGCAGAATTTCTGCGTGCTCGATGTCTGCATTGACAATCGCAGCCCCGCCGGGCTCCAACCCTTCGAAGATCGCCGCTTTTTCATGGGCGATGCCTGCGACCGAAGCAAAAGCTTCCAGATGCACCGCCGCGACAGTCGTGACCAACGCCACGTGCGGACGGGCCTGTTTGGCCAGAGGAGCAATCTCGCCCGGGTGGTTCATGCCGATCTCAATCACGGCATACTCAGTATCGCGCGGCATCCGCGCCAAAGTCAGCGGTACACCCCAATGGTTGTTGTAGCTGGCCACGCTGGCATGGGTCTTGCCTTGGGCTTCAAGAATTTTCGCCAGCATTTCTTTGGTCGAGGTCTTGCCGACGCTGCCCGTGACACCCACTATGCGCGCATCCGTTCGCGCACGGGCCGCCTGCCCCAAGGCTTCGAGACCTGCCTGCACGTCGTCAACGACCAGCAACGGTGCCCCTTCGGGGACACCTTCGGGAATGTGAGAAACCAGCGCAGCCCCGGCGCCTTTTTCCAACGCCTGCGCGACAAAATCATGACCGTCCCGCGCGGCTTTAAGCGCCACGAACAGATCGCCGGGCTGAAGGGTGCGAGTGTCGATCGATACACCATTTGCGATCCAGTCACGCGTGACCTGACCGCCTGTCGCTTCAACGGCCTCGGATGCTGTCCAGAGTGTCATGCAACCCTCCCGTCAAGCGCGGCCACAGAAATACTGGCCTGTTCAACGTCATCAAAAGGCAGAACCTGATCCCCTACGATTTGTCCGGTTTCGTGGCCCTTGCCTGCGATCAGCAGCGCATCGCCCTGTTGAAGCGCATTGATGCCGCGCAGAATAGCCTCGGCACGGTCGCCGACCTCGGTCACACTGGCCTGACCTGTGGCCTCAAGCGCACCTTCCATGACGGCTGCACGGATGGTGGCCGGGTCTTCGTTGCGTGGGTTGTCATCTGTTACAAACACGACATCAGCATGGTTCGCAGCCGCCTTACCCATCAGAGGGCGCTTGGTCGCATCACGGTCCCCGCCTGCCCCAACGATGGCGATCAGACGCCCCATAACATGCGGGCGCAGCGCCTTGAGGGCCGTGGCCACAGCATCGGGCGTATGCGCGTAATCCACAAAAACCGTTGCACCGTTGTCGCGCGTAGCTGCCAGTTGCATCCGCCCCCGTACGGTCGTCAGATATGGCAGAGTTTCAAAGACCCGCTCAGGGCTGTCGCCGGCGGCGATGACCAACCCGCAGGCCAGCAAGATATTTTCAGCCTGAAACCCGCCGATCAGATTCAGACGCGTCTGGAAGGTTCGGCCTTGCCAGGAAAAGCGCAGGTCCTGTCCTGTGGCGTCAAACCGCTGATTGATCAGGCATAAATCGGCATCGCCAAGACCAACGGTCAGCACCGATTGGCCTCGCGACTTTGCGATCCGCTGGACCTGCGCGCCCTTAGGGTCACTCAGATTGATCACCGCTGTACCGTCTTGCGGCAACACGCGGTCGAACAGCCCAGCCTTGGCGGCAAAATACGCCTCGAAGGTTTCGTGATAGTCCAGATGGTCCTGAGTGAAGTTTGAAAACCCTGCGGCTGTCAGGTGCACGCCATCCAGGCGGCGTTGCTCCAGGCCATGGGACGATGCTTCCATCGCGGCATGGGTCACATCATTTTCAGCTGCCTCTGCCAGACAGCGATGCAGGGTGATTGGTTCAGGGGTGGTGTGGGCCAGCGGTGCGGTCCATGCACCCTCGACCCCGGTCGTACCGAGGTTGACAGCGGCGTGGCCCAGCTCAGTCCAGATCTGGCGCACAAAGGTGGCAACAGATGTTTTGCCGTTGGTACCGGTGACGGCGACGATGGTCTGCGGTTGTGCTCCAAACCACAACGCGGCTGCACCGGCCAGCGCCTGACGCGGGTCTTCGACCACAATAAGTGCCGCGCCTGATTCAGAAAGCTCGGCTTCGGCGATCTGGGCCCCTTCGGCATCTGTCAGGATCGCGGATGCTCCCATTCGAAGGGCGTATTGGGTGAACTCCCCTCCATGCACCCGCGTGCCGGGAAGGGCCGCGAACAGGAAGCCGTCTTTCACTTCACGGCTGTCAACAGCCAAACCTGTGATGTCGGGGTTTGCGCCCCCGCGCGCGGTCAGGGCCAGTTGGTTGAGTTTCTTTGTCCTTGTGCCCATGACCCACCTCTTGCCGGACAGCCTAGTTTGAGGTCAGCGTTATAGCAGCGCCCGCCTCAGGCTCAAGCCGAGGACGCAGGCCCAGCAAGGGTGCGACGCGACCAATAAGTTCGGCGGCAACAGGCACGGCGGTCCAGCCCGCAGTGCGGCGCTTTTCGCCATATGCCAGGATCGAAGGTTCGTCCAATGTGACGATCAGAACGTATTTCGGATCATAGGCCGGAAAGATCGTCGCGAAGGTCGCTATGACTTTGTCATCGTAATACCCGCCACGCGGCTTTGGCTTGTCCGCTGTGCCGGTTTTGCCAGCCACGTCATAGCCTTTGACCTCAGCAAAGCTGGCGGTGCCGTCTGTCACCACTTTACGCAACATTTTCTGGGCCTGGCTTGCGGTGTTTTCCGACATGACCCGAGGGCCGTATTGCGGGCCGTTTTTCCGCAGAATGGTCGGGCTGACATAATGCCCGCCATTGGCAATGGCCGCATAACCGGCCGCCAGATGCATCGGGCTGGTCGACAGACCATGACCGTAGGAAATGGTTACAGTGCTCAGTTCACCCCATTTTTTGGGCTTGAGCGGTACGCCACCTTTGGCCTCGACAATTTCAAACGGTGTTGGATCGAACATGCCCAACGTGTTCAGGAAATCCTGCTGTCGCTGCGCACCGATCTGCAACGCCAAACGGCCCGTACCCCGGTTCGAGCTGTGTACGATCACGTCCGCAACGCTGATCTTGCCGTAATTCTTGCCGTTGAACTCTCCGATCGGAAAACGACCGATCTTCATAGGGCCCGACGTGTCGATGATGGTATTGGAATTCACAAGCCCCAGTTGCACGGCCTGCGCTGCAGTGAAAATCTTGAAGACCGAGCCCAGTTCATAGACACCTTGTACATAGCGGTTGAACAGTGGGCTGTCTGATGGATCAAACCCCGAGGTCGGCGGGCGCGGGCGGTCATTTGGATCAAACGAGGGCAGCGACGCGGCTGAGACAACCTCACCCGTGTGTGCGTTCATCAGAACGGCCGAGGCCCCCTTGGCGTTCATGATCTTCATACCGCCATAGAGCACCTGTTCCACAGCCGCCTGGATGGTCAGGTCCAGCGACAATTGCAGCGGCTTGTTGCCGTTGGCCGGGTCACGCAGATAGTCGTCGAACTGTTTCTCGACACCTGCAACACCAATTACTTCGGCGGCACTGACGCCCTCACGACCAAAGCCGGACCCGCCCAGAATATGCGCGGCAAGCTTGCCGTTGGGATAAAGGCGCATTTCACGTGGGCCAAAAAGAATCCCCGGATCGCCGATGTCGTGCACGGCTTGCTTCTGTTCGGGTGAGATGCGTTTTTTGATCCACAGGAACTTACGCTTGCCGGTGAAGTCCTTGACCAGACGCTCTTTGTCCAGATCCGGGAAGATTGCCACCAACTGATCTGCGGCGGCGATCGGATCGATCATCAGGGGCGGCTGCGCGTATACCGAATAGGTGTCCAGATTTGTTGCCAGGATGCGCCCTTCGCGGTCAACGATATTGGCGCGCTGCATGGCAATGGTCGCACCCGGCGCACTTGCTACTGGCTCCTGCGCCTCGGACGTGGCCAGCATACCCATGCGGGCACCAACAACCGAGAAAGCGCAGAAGAAGAAGAAGCCCAGCACCAACAGGCGCCCTTCGGCGCGGGCGCGGGCGCGGTCTTTCATATCCTCGTGGCGTTTGCGGATGTTTTCCCGTTCAATCGCCTTTGGATTTTCACCTCGGGCGCGAGCATCAAGAATTCGGGCCAGGGGGCGCAGAGGCGTGCGTGTCATGGAATCTGCACCTCGCCCAACGCCTTAATGTCAGTGATGGCCTGCAACTCAATCGGATCAACGATGGGCAGATCGGGGTCTTCGGCATAGGCAATCTGATCGGCACGCCCAAACTGCTCCGCCCGCAGCGGCAACAGTCCCAGACGCTCAAAGTTCAAATCTGCCAATTCGCGCAGTCGGTCAGGGCGGTTCAGATAGGCCCATTCCGCGTTCAAAACGGCCAGCCGTACCTGCGCCATGCCAATCTCGCGCTGGAGTTTCTGCGTTTCTTTAACCACCTGTTGGGTGCGGTAGTTTTCCTGATAGGCCCACAGCGCCAATCCAAAAACGGACAGAGCGGTCAACACATACAAAATACTCTTCATTTTGCCCTTCCCCCCAGTTGCGGCATCCCTATGGCGCGGGCCTCAATTTCCCCTGCCGGTGCCTCAGTTCGGATTGCCACGCGCAGTTTGGCCGAGCGCGCACGCGGGTTTTCCTGCAATTCCAGCTCATCCGGGCCTACGGCCTTACGGGTCTTCAGCGTGAATTGCGGCTGATCCTGCTCGATTTCAGGCGCGTAACGGTTCGCACGCCCTGTCTTACCCGCGCGGGATTGAAAGAACCGCTTGACCATCCGATCCTCTATGGAATGGAAGGTCACAACGGCCAGTTGCCCGCCAGGCTTTAATGCCCTTTCCGCGGCCATCAATCCCTGAAACAGCTCTTCATATTCGGCATTGACCGCGATCCGCAGCCCTTGAAAGCTGCGTGTCGCCGGGTGCGATTGCCCGGGCTTGGGGCGCGGCAGGCAGGACTCGATGATCTCGGCCAAACGCAGGGTCGTAGTGATTGGTTCTTCGCTTCGCGCCTTCACGATGGCCTTGGCGATCCGACGGCTCGCGCGTTCCTCACCGAAATGGAACAGAATATCCGCCAATTGCGCCTCGGTCGCCTCATTCACCAGATCGGCGGCGCTTTCGCCTACCTGACTCATGCGCATGTCCAAGGGGCCGTCTTTCATGAAAGAAAACCCACGCTCGGCCTGATCCAGCTGCATCGAAGACACACCAAGATCCAGCACCACACCATCCAGATCCTGCGCGTATTCGTCCATCCGCGAGAACACACCGGGCTGCATCACCAACCGGTCGCCATACTCTCCTGCCCAATCAGCGGCCATTTCAAAGGCCAGCGGATCACGGTCGACGCCAATCACCTTGTCTGCCCCTGCATCCAGCAACCCGCGCGTATATCCGCCTGCCCCAAAGGTGCCATCCAGCCAAACACCCGATACCGGAGACACTGCGGCCAGCAGTGGGCGCAGCAGAACAGGGATATGGGGTTTATCGGAGGGAGGGACAGCGCCGGACATGCCGTCACGCGTCCCCGATGCCATCGAGGTAGACCATCGGGTCGAAATCGTCGGGCAGATCGTCCATCCACTCTTCAGCCTTGGCCAGTTCTTCAACATTGTAGGTTTCGGGCTTCCAGATCTGGAAGGTGTCACCCGCGGCGATAAAGAAGGCCTCATTCTCAAGGTCAATCTTGTTGCGCAGCTTGGCAGGCAAGACCAGACGTCCGGTTTCATCCACGTTTGTCGGGAAGGACTGACCGTGGAACATGCGTTGCAGCATCTTACGCTCCATCGACCCACGTGGCAGAGCGTCGATTTTGGCGTCAACCTCGTCAATCGCCTGCATCGTATAACATTCAAGGTATTTGCGGCGGTGGTCGCCGTAGACGATCACAAGCTCTGGATTGTCACCGGGCTGCCAGTTGGGATCGGACGCTTCAAGCACACGGCGAAACGAGGCCGGGATCGAGACCCTGCCCTTCGTGTCCACCTTATGGTGGCTTTCACCTCTAAACCTGCGCGCCAAGACGACTGTCCCTTTCGCTTGCGCCCCACCTCAAAATTCACGTTCCCCCCGATGAAAAACGGCGAGTTGATCTGCTGCCACTGATCAACCCGCCGCATTGACCCGCTTTGCGGGATGTCCAGCTGCACGCGCCACCTGGGGGGATGTCTGCTCGCCCGCGCGCCGGATCTCTTGGTTGATGAAAGCGAGATGCCTGTATGAAACCTGATTAGTATTTTTGGTTCGGGGTCGTTTGGTGCCCCTGCTGCCTCGTCCTCATCGGATGTACAAGGGATGCCATGGGAATTCATGGAAATCAACAGGAATTTTTCCAACCGTGTTGCATGAAACACGGCTTCGACATGACCAAATGTGGAAGATTCGCCACCAAGGCACTACAAATAGAAAATTTTAAATTTGAACATCAATATATAGACAAATGCTCGATGGAAAAAATTTCCCACGTTTTCCCGTTTTTTCTGAAGTTTTCGCTTAGGCTGGATTTTTTGGCTCGCTGCGGACAGTCGTCACATCGAATCGTAACTCAAAAAAACTAGAGATTTAGGCCGCGATTCCCCGCTCAAACCAGAACCGCCCATAAATTCCCGTAAGCTGACCCAGCTCAAGCAAGGAAGCGGGGCTTGGGTCCCGCTCCACCCCAGAAACCCGGAATCATCAAGACGACGCCACCTCGCTAAATGTCATTCCAGGGATCCACCGAAACGTCAGGCACTGGCTGTCCACGATATAAGTCGCACAAATTCGCGCCGAATGCGCTCAATTCAAAGGCAGGCCACAGCAGCGCCTTTTTCAGGCCTTCAAAGGCACCCCATGGTAAAACCTATATTTTAAAGGTGTATATCTCTGTGTCGGGAAAAACCAAACCAATCTATGCATTTGCTGCATAGCAGCATTGATGAAGTGACCCATTGTGCAATTGCAGCATTTGCCTATCTTCAGGCTCAAGCAAACGCCGAATGACATCGGTAACGCAAGACAGACGGATGATGAAAATGGCAATCGCAAGCACACATACAGCCCCCAAGAGCGCACCGGCGTTCGGATTGAGCACACTGGTCGAAACCGCCAAGACCCGCTTTGCACGCTATCGCATGTACCGTCAGACTGTGAATGAACTGTCCAGCCTGTCGAACCGCGAACTGGCCGACCTGGGCCTGCACCGTTCGATTATCCGCCGGGTCGCAATGCAGGCGGCAGAAGACAACACCGCGCGTTAAGCGCACCAGAGATACCGAGATCAGGCCCTTCCTCCTCCCATTAGGGTCTGTAATCAGCGGCAACGTCTTTCCTCCTCCCTGACGTTGCCGCACCCTATACCGGCCTCAAGATGCCGGAACGTGATACATCGAGGCTCTCCTCCTCCCTGCCTTGATGTTGAAAGCGCGCGGCGAGGTCGTCCTCCTCCCTGACGTCGCCGCGTCTTCCCCATACCGGGCTCAAACCCGGGTTCGTATACATCAGGGCTCTCCTCCTCCCTGCTCTGATGTTGACAAGACGGCGGTTCCCTCCTCCTCCCTGGGAACCGCCGTTTTTTGTTTTTCTGACACTGGTGTAAGATGGCCCTCTGATTTCTGATCCGGAGGACGCCATGGCCGCCTATTTCATCGCGCAGATCGACATCCACGACCCGGGTGGGTATCAGGATTATCTGGCGGGGTTCATGCCGATCTTTGATCGTCACGGCGGCCGTTTGCTCACCGTTTCTTCCAAACCGGTCGAACGTATCGAAGGCGATTGGCCGGAAGGTGGAATTGTGCTGATGGAGTTTCCGGACCTTGCCGCAGCGAAAGCCTGGAAAGATGACCCCGACTACATCGCACTGGCAACGATCCGACAGGCCACGGCATCGACCAATC
The DNA here is from genome assembly GCF_013110775.1 of Ruegeria sp. HKCCD7296. Lineage (NCBI taxonomy): Bacteria > Pseudomonadati > Pseudomonadota > Alphaproteobacteria > Rhodobacterales > Roseobacteraceae > Ruegeria > Ruegeria sp. HKCCD7296. The sequence continues at coordinate 137,312 of NZ_WVRF01000005.1, read as the reverse complement.
TGGTTCTTGTTGAAGGATTATGATGCCTTAGAACGGAACGTCATCTTTGTTGGTCAGGAATCGTGACACCACTTTCTTGGTGCCCGCCTTATCGAAATCGACCTCGACCTTATCGCCCTCGATACCGATGACCGCGCCATAGCCGAATTTCTGGTGGAAAACGCGCTCACCCAGCGTGAAGCTGGCCAGGGCGGTGGCGTCGATCACCGTGTTCCGACTTTCGCGGGGTTGTGACATGCCATATTGCCCCTGCCGCGCTTGCATCCGTTTCCAGCCCGGTGAGTTATAGACATTGGCTTCGGCTGCGCGGGATTCGATTCCCGCTGTCTGGTGCCCGCCGCCATAGAGGCCGGGAGGAGTCAGAACCTCTACATGCTCTTCCGGCAATTCGTCGATGAAACGCGAAGGCATCATCGATTGCCAACCTTTGAAGTCACCCGAGAATATCAACCTATTTGAAGCAAACGAAATTGTGCAGACTTCCTCCGCTCGAGTGATACCGACATAAGCTAGGCGTCGTTCTTCCTCGAGCCCCTTCAACCCAGCTTCGTCCATTGAACGCTGTGATGGGAAAAGTCCCTCTTCCCACCCAGAAAGAAAAACGGCAGGATATTCCGAACCCTTGGATGCATGAAGGGTCATTATGGAGACCTTGGGCTCGTCACCGTCCTGCTCGTTATCCATTACTAGACTGACATGCTCCAGAAACCCTTGCAGGTTTTCAAACTCACCCAAGTGGTTGACCAACTCCTTAAGATTTTCCAATCGCCCGGCAGCCTCGTGATCGCGGGGCTTACGTGGCGGCCTCGGGTCCATCGTCAGTTCTTCATCGGAAAGAGGTTTTAGGAAGCTTTCTGTGTAACCACTTTCGTCAAGAATGATCTGAGCCAACTCGACGTGTGACAACTCAGGGGTGCCATATCGGACCGGTCCGGTTGCGTCATCAATCACGGAGTCATCGTCAATTTCAATCGTCGGACCACGCGTCAAAGCATTCCAGCGCGCAAGTCCTTCAACTAGTTCCCGCAAAGATGCAGCGCCTTTCCCCTTGATCAAACTTCTGTCAACCGCGATACGTGCGCTTTCGACCAGAGATTTACTTTCTTCCCGAGCGATGCGTTGGATAGTTTGCTGAGCCTTCTCCCCTAAACTACGTTTCGGTGTGTTTACGATTCGCTCAAATGCCAAATCATTGTCAGGACTAACCACGACTCGGAAGTAAGCAATAGCATCTCTTATTTCCAATCTGCGGTAGAAAGGCACGCCACCAATAACTCTGTAGGGCATGCCGATTTTCAGAAACCTATCCTCAAGCACTTTCATTTGATGGGTGGCTCGGACCATTATCGCGATTTCTTCAAGCTCGAAAGGCCTCATACCGCGCGTGCCAGTTTGCATTGCGTCGATCTCTTCGCAAATCCAGCGCGCTTCCTCTTCAGCATCCCAATGGCCGATCAGGTTGACCTTGTGGCCGTCTTCGGCGTCGGTCCAGAGCTCTTTGCCCAGCCGGTTTTCGTTGCCTCGAATGACGTTCGATGCAGCTGCTAGAATATGCGGGGTCGAGCGGTAGTTCTGCTCCAGCCGCACCACATAAGCGCCCGGGAAATCCTTTTCGAACCGCAAGATGTTGCCCACTTCGGCCCCGCGCCAGCCGTAAATCGACTGATCGTCGTCCCCCACACAACATATATTTTTGTGCCCACCGGCCAGCAGTCGCAGCCACAAATATTGAGCAATGTTGGTGTCCTGATACTCGTCCACCAGAATGTAGCGGAACCAGCGCTGGTATTGCTCCAACACGTCCGGATGGGTTTGGAAGATCGTGACCATGTGCAGCAGCAGGTCACCGAAATCTACCGCATTCAACTCTCGCAGGCGCGTCTGGTATTGAGCGTAAAGCTCGATGCCCTTGTTGTTGTAGGCCCCGGCATCGGCAGAAGGCACCTTGTCCGGTGTCAGCGCGCGGTTTTTCCAATCGTCGATGATACTGGCCAGCAAGCGCGCAGGCCAACGCTTGTCATCTATGTTCGCCGCCTGAGTAAGCTGTTTCAGCAGTCGCTTTTGATCATCGCTGTCCAGGATCGTGAAGTTCGATTTCAGATCGACCAATTCCGCGTGACGGCGCAGCAGCTTGACACAGATCGAGTGGAACGTGCCCAACCACGGCATCCCTTCGGCAGGCTGGCCCAGCAAGCGACCGACACGCTCTTTCATCTCACGCGCGGCTTTGTTGGTAAACGTCACCGAAAGAATCTCATTCGGACGGGCCCGTGCCGTGTTAAGCAAGTGCGCGATCCGGGCCGTCAGAGCCTTGGTTTTGCCCGTCCCTGCCCCAGCCAACATCAGAACCGGGCCATCCAGATGTTCGACCGCCTCCCGTTGCGCCGGGTTCAGCTCATCCAGATAGGGCGAAGGGCGCACGGCCATTGCCCGCGCCGACAGCGATGCGCCCTCGAAGGCGTCCATTTCGTCAAAACTGCTCATGGATCCAAACTACGCTGGATCAGCCCGGAGGGAAAGAGTTTGTTCACGGCTTGTTCACAGGCTTTTAACACTTCTTTTTGCATTAATTCGAAACAAAGAAACGACTATCGCCGCTCAAAAGTTAACCCACTGTCAAACTCAGGGCCGGATGCTGATCCCATTGCTGTGGGAGCGGGAAAGATGGAACAGACGAATCCGACGACAGGATCATCGCGTTTGAAAATGGTGGGTGCGGGCCTGATGCTGGTAGTTCTGACGGTAGCAGCCGGTTGGGGCATCTACGCGGTCCCGGCACCGGTGGTGGATCGCATGCTGGAAGCAGACCTGCGCAAAAGCGCCGTGCGGCTGAGCCGTCAGGTCGAAAGCAATTTAAGCAGTCTGGAGGCGACATTCCGCGATCATTCGCTCAGCCCGCATGACCAGGATTTTCTGAATCTGTTGCCAGAAACCTCGGACATCTACCGGTTCAAACTGTTCGATGCATCAGGCAACGTATTTTGGTCGACCCGCAGCAGTGACGTTGGCTCGGTGAACACAAAACCTTACTTTAAGTCTGTCGTTGCCGCCGGCGGCCTTTATTACAAACACGAAGAGAAACCTATCACGGAAATTGACTCCTTTGACCCCGATCCCCGCGGGAATAAGGGGCTGAACAGCCGTCATGTCGCCGAGGTCTATACACCGATTATCAAAGATGCGACGTTTCTGGGGGCAATCGAATTCTATTCGGACATCACGGACCTAAGGAATCTGTTCATCACTCGGGTGCGCTTGTCTCTGGCTATCCTCAGCGGAGTGGCGTTGCTGGCCCTGACAACTGTGATCCTGATTGTCCACCGCACCAACCTGCGTCAAGTGCGCGACCTTCGCAAACGAGCCGTGAAAGAGCGGGAATTGATGGACGAACAGCTGCGCTTGGCCCGCGAAGTACGCTTGCTGGGTGAGTTGAATGAATGGCTGCAATCCAGTCGATCGCTGGATGAGCTGTTCGATATGGTGTCACGCTTCATGACCCACATCCTGCCCGAGGCAGAGGGCAGCGTTTATGTCTATTCCAACTCTCGCGATGTTCTGGACGGTTGCGCCAGCTGGAATGGCGGCACGCACAAGTCGCATATTCACCCCGAAGGCTGCTGGGGATTGCGGCGTGGACGCACCTATGAATTCGGCGCATCCGAGATCGACTTTGTCTGTGAACACGCCGAACCGCATGATGGGCGACCCTATTTCTGTTTTCCCATCCTCGCGCATGGCGAAACCGTCGGCCTGCTGCATCTTAGGGCGCTTGCCGGGCGTGACGCATGTTTTCACAAAAGTCGTAAACTCGCGCAGCTGTGCGCCGAGCAGATCAGCATGGCCATTGCCAACGTCAGAATGCGCGATCAATTGCATGACCAATCGGTACGCGACCCTCTGACTGGCCTATTCAATCGTCGTCACTTGACGGAAACGCTACGCAAGTCGATCAGCCGCAGCCAAAAGACCGGAGCGGCGCTGAGTCTGATCGCCGTGGACGTGGATCATTTCAAAAAGTTCAACGACACGCATGGGCACGACGCAGGTGACATGGTCTTGCGTGCGGTTGGGGCCGCGCTGGAACAGGGCTGCGACCGCGACGAGGTGGCCTGCCGCATCGGCGGTGAAGAATTTATGTTGATCCTACCCGACAACACCCCCGAAGACGCTGTGACCCGCGCAGAGCAGCTGAGACAGGCAGTCGAAGCCGTCACCGTCCGCTATGGCGAAAAGGCCTTGCCCCGCATCACCATCTCGGTCGGGGTGGCGCATTACCCGAAGCACGGAACCATGCCACAGGATCTGATGCGCGCGGCCGACGATGCGCTTTATGCGGCCAAGGACAAAGGGCGCAACCAGGTTGAGGTAGCCAGCGAAACCCAGAATCAGGTCAAGCGACCCCTCGCCAAAGGCAAACAGACCCACCCGGACGCGGCCTAATACCCTTGCCGAATCACGCTTCGGGTCGGATCAATCCGCATGGACCTGCACAGCACCTTTCCCGGTATACCGGATTTGAAACGTCACGCGCGCCGCCGCCTGCCGCATTTCGTATGGGAATATGTCGAAAGCGGTACGGGGGCGGAAACGACTCTGACACGAAATCGAAAGGCGCTGGATGACGTCCGCCTTTCGCCCTCGATCCTGCACGGCGAACTGGAATTTGATACATCGAGGACCTTACTGGGCTGTGATTACCCTTTGCCATTTGGAATAGCGCCGATCGGGATGTCCGGGTTGGTCTGGCCCGACGCGGAGCGCCTGTTGGCTCAGGCAGCCGCGGAGGAAGGGATTCCATATGCGCTGTCCACCGTGGCCAGCCAAAGCCCTGAGGACCTGGCACCACACCTGGGACCAAACGCCTGGTTTCAGCTTTACCCGCCGCGCGACCCAGACATTCGCAAGGATATGTTGGGTCGGGCGCATCAGGCCGGGTTTCGAACCCTTGTGCTGACTGTGGATGTCCCAGTAGCCTCACGCAGGGAACGACAAACCCGCTCGGGCCTGAGGCAGCCACCAAAGCTGACGCCGCGTTTGCTGGCACAGATTGCGACAAAGCCCGCTTGGGCCATGGGTATGCTGCGCAATGGCGTGCCGCATATGCGCACTCTGGACAAGTATATCGAAGATCCGGGCGATCTGCCGCCGACGGCCCATATTGGGTACCTGTTGAGGACATCACCGGGGTTGGACTATGTATCGTGGCTGCGCGATCATTGGGACGGAGGCTTTGTGGTCAAAGGCATCTTGCGTCCCGAAGATTCTGACAGACTGGAACGGGTGGGTGTGGACGCCCTGTGGGTCTCGAATCACGGAGGTCGCCAATTTGACGCAGCCCCGGCCAGCATTGAAGCTCTTCCAGCTATTCGCGACGCCACCAATTTACCGCTAATATTTGACAGCGGTATCGAAAGTGGCCTGGATGTACTGCGCGCGCTTTCCCTAGGCGCCGATTTTGTCATGCTTGGGCGCGCTTTTTTGTACGGGTTGGCGGCACTTGGCCCTTGCGGCCCCGCGCATGTCATCGATGTTCTGAGACAGGATCTGCACGCAAATATGGGTCAGATGGGTCTGGCGGCACTGTCTCAAATTGAGAGATGATGTTAATAATTTGATGCTGCAGCGCGGCATGCGTATAAGGCTACAGCGGCCAAAGGGCGTTTGCGAGCGGTAACATGCCGGTTCTACCCAGAAGAACGGATATACCTGCGCGTATTGTTCGCCCAATAACACGCCCAAACACATAAAGACCGGGACTTAATATGACAGACTTCACCAAGATCCTGATCGCCAACCGCGGCGAGATTGCCATTCGCGTCATGCGCGCAGCGAACGAGATGGGCAAACGCACTGTTGCTGTCTTTGCCGAAGAGGACAAGCTTGGCCTGCATCGTTTCAAGGCCGATGAGGCCTATCGCATTGGCGAAGGCATGGGCCCGGTTGCTGCATATCTGAGCATTGACGAGATTATCCGCGTGGCCAAGGAGTGTGGCGCGGACGCGATCCATCCGGGCTATGGCCTGCTGTCCGAGAACCCGGATTTCGTGGATGCCTGTGTGCAGAACGGGATCACCTTTATTGGCCCCAAAGCCGAAACCATGCGCGCCCTGGGAGACAAAGCCAGTGCGCGGCGTGTGGCGATTGAGGCTGGCGTTCCGGTCATCCCCGCAACCGAAGTGTTGGGTGATGACATGGACGCGATCCGGGCCGACGCCGCCGAGATCGGTTATCCGCTGATGCTCAAGGCCAGCTGGGGCGGTGGTGGTCGGGGTATGCGCCCGATCGAGTCCGAGGACGAATTGGAAGAAAAGGTGCTGGAAGGCCGTCGCGAGGCCGAAGCCGCCTTTGGCAATGGTGAGGGCTATCTGGAAAAGATGATCACCCGCGCCCGCCACGTCGAGGTTCAGATACTGGGCGACAAGCATGGTGAGATTTATCACCTTTATGAGCGTGACTGCTCGGTCCAGCGCCGCAACCAGAAGGTGGTCGAACGCGCCCCTGCCCCATACCTGTCCGAAGAGCAGCGCGCTGAGATCTGTGAACTGGGGCGCAAGATCTGCGCCCATGTGAACTATGAGTGCGCGGGCACTGTCGAGTTCCTGATGGATATGGAAACCGGCAAGTTCTACTTCATCGAAGTGAACCCGCGCGTGCAGGTGGAACACACTGTCACCGAGGAAGTCACCGGTATCGACATCGTTCAAGCACAGATTCTGATCGCTGAAGGCAAGACCCTGGCCGAAGCCACCGGCGCTGCCAGCCAGGCGGATGTGCATCTGAACGGCCATGCGCTGCAGACCCGGATTACGACCGAAGACCCACAGAACAACTTCATCCCCGACTATGGCCGCATCACCGCCTATCGCTCAGCCACCGGCATGGGCATTCGTCTGGATGGCGGCACCGCCTATGCGGGCGGGGTGATCACGCGGTATTACGACTCGCTGCTGACCAAGGTGACGGCCAAGGCCCCGACGCCTGAGGCCGCGATTGCCCGCATGGACCGCGCCCTGCGTGAATTCCGCATTCGCGGTGTCAGCACAAATATCGACTTTGTCATCAACCTGCTGAAACACCCGACCTTCCTGTCGAACGAATACACCACCAAGTTCATCGACACGACACCCGATCTGTTCGCGTTCAAGCGCCGCCGCGACCGGGGCACCAAGGTTCTGACCTATATCGCGGACATTACGGTGAACGGGCACCCCGAGACCAAGGATCGCCCCGAACCGCGCGCCGACTTGAAAGAGGCCAAACCCCCCGCGCAAAAGGCCGAACCACAAATGGGCACCCGCAACCTGCTGGAGCAAAAGGGCCCGCAGGCCGTGGCCGATTGGATGAAGGCGCAGCGTCAACTGCTGATCACCGACACCACCATGCGCGACGGGCATCAGTCACTGCTGGCGACCCGGATGCGGTCGATCGACATGATCAAGGTTGCTCCGACTTATGCGGCCAACCTGCCGCAGTTGTTCAGTGTAGAATGTTGGGGCGGCGCAACGTTCGACGTCGCCTATCGGTTCCTGCAGGAATGCCCGTGGCAGCGTTTGCGCGACCTGCGCGAAGCGATGCCGAACCTGATGACCCAGATGCTGCTGCGTGGAGCAAACGGGGTCGGCTACACCAACTACCCCGACAACGTGGTGCAGGAATTCGTACGCCAGGCGTCCAAGAACATTGATGTCTTCCGCGTGTTCGACTCGCTGAACTGGGTTGAGAACATGCGTGTGGCGATGGACGCTGTCGTCGAGAACGGCAAGATCTGCGAAGGCACGGTTTGCTACACGGGCGACATCCTTGACCCGGATCGGGCCAAGTACGACCTGAAGTATTATGTCGGCATGGCGAAAGAGCTGCGCGACGCAGGTGCGCATATCCTTGGCCTGAAAGACATGGCGGGTCTGTTGAAACCGGCCTCGGCCAAGATCCTGATCCGCGCGCTGAAAGAAGAGGTCGGCCTGCCGATCCATTTCCACACCCATGACACCGCCGGTATCGCCAGCGCGACCATTCTGGCCGCGTCCGATGCGGGTGTGGACGCCGTGGACTGCGCGATGGACAGCTTCTCGGGCAACACGTCACAGGCAACGCTGGGCACCGTGGTCGAGGCCCTGCGCCACACCGACCGCGACACCGGGTTGGACATCAAGGCAATCCGCGAGATCAGCGACTACTTCGAAGCGGTTCGCGGTCAGTATGCGGCCTTCGAATCCAGCCTGCAGGCCCCGGCGTCCGAGGTCTATCTGCACGAGATGCCCGGGGGTCAGTTCACCAACCTCAAGGCGCAGGCGCGTAGCCTGGGTCTGGAAGAGCGCTGGCACGAGGTCGCCCAGATGTATGCCGACGTAAACCAGATGTTCGGTGACATCGTAAAGGTGACACCCTCATCCAAGGTTGTTGGCGACATGGCGCTGATGATGGTCAGCCAAAACATGACCCGCGAACAGGTCGAGGACCCGGCAACTGACGTCGCCTTCCCCGACTCGGTCGTGGACATGATGCGCGGCAATCTGGGTCAGCCTCCGGGTGGGTTCCCCGACACCATCATCAAGAAGGTGCTGAAGGACGAAGCCCCCAACACAGAACGCCCCGGCAAGGACGTGCCTGCGGTTGATCTGGAAGCCACCCGCGCCGAACTGTCCAAGCAGCTGGAAGGCAAAGACGTCGATGACGAGGACCTGAACGGCTATCTGATGTATCCCAAGGTGTTCCTGGACTACATGGGACGTCATCGGATCTATGGCCCTGTCCGAACTCTGCCTACACGCACCTTCTTCTACGGCATGGAGCCGGGCGAAGAGATCACGGCTGAGATCGACCCCGGCAAGACGCTGGAGATCCGCTGTCAGGCGATAGGCGAGACCGATGAAAACGGCGAAGTCCGCGTGTTCTTTGAACTGAACGGCCAACCCCGTGTCATCCGGGTACCGAACCGGATGGTCACATCAAGCACCCAGGCGCGGCCCAAGGCTGAAACCGGCAACCCCGATCACGTCGGCGCGCCAATGCCGGGGGTCGTGGCAACGGTTGCCGTAACTGCGGGACAAGAGGTCAAGGAAGGCGACATGCTGTTGACCATAGAGGCGATGAAAATGGAAACCGGCATCCACGCCGAACGCGACGCAACCGTCAAAGCCGTTCACGTGCAACCAGGCGGCCAGATCGACGCAAAAGACCTGCTCGTCGAACTGGAATAAGCCGTCGAACCAGCTAAAGTTCAAAGGGCCGTGCGGGAAACCGTGCGGCCCTTTTCAATGCTGGAACGGAGACAGACCATGCTTGCAATCACACCGATCTACGCGGCCCTGATCGCAATCCTGTACGTAGCGCTCAGCGTCAAAGTGATTCTACAGCGCCGTAGCGACAAAATCTCGGTCGGAGATGGCGGCAGCAAACTTATGATCAAGGCGATACGCACGCATTCCAATTGCGCCGAATACGCACCCATCAGCCTTTTGCTGATCGCAATGGTAGAGTTGCAAGGCGCAGGTAGCCTGACGTTACACGTGTTGGGCCTGATGCTGTTGGCCGGGCGTCTGTTGCACGCATACGGTTTTGGCAGAACGCCGCAGATCGTCATTCTGCGACAGCTTGGAATGGGGCTGACGTTCACAGCAATATTGGTAACCGCGATCGCGAATCTGGTCCTGGCCCTCTGACTGTAGGCGGGGTTTATCCCGCCAACACCAGCGTTTCGACCAGTGGCGCGCGCATCAGGACTGGGTCGACCTCGACCACCTTGTCCTCAACCCGTGCGCATAGCATCGTGGTCAATATGATCAGCGCGGCCAACAGCGCCATTTTCATATCAGCTATACGTGCCATTTTCATTCTTCAGCCCCTCTTATTTTTTCACGCTCTAGATTTTCAACGAGCTGGGCTCGGATTTCCGTCGAAAGATTTTTCCTCTTTTTTGCGTTTTTCCGCTTGCAGCCTCGCGTGGGAATTTATACATCCCTCCTCACTCAACGGCGCGGGCGTAGCTCAGGGGTAGAGCATAACCTTGCCAAGGTTAGGGTCGGGCGTTCGAATCGCCTCGCCCGCTCCATTGAGAGGTCTTTGGACCACATATGTATCTGATGCGGGCGTAGCTCAGGGGTAGAGCATAACCTTGCCAAGGTTAGGGTCGGGCGTTCGAATCGCCTCGCCCGCTCCAGATACCAACCGATCCGAACATGCTGGTTCTTTGCAGCGCGTTGCGCCATTCTGGTCGCATTACGCAATGCAGGATTACCCGATGTCTGATTATATCATTCGCCCACTCACTGCTGCCGAAGTCCAGCACGCTGTGGATTGGGCCGGTCGCGAAGGATGGAACCCCGGCGTACACGACGCCGAGTGCTTTCGCCCAACGGACCCGGACGGGTTTCTGGGCGGATTTCTGGATGGAGAGATGATTTCCTCGGTCTCGGCGGTGAATTACAACGCCGATTTCGCGTTTCTGGGCTTTTACATCGTTAAACCCGAGTTCCGGCACCATGGTCATGGGCTTGAGATAGCGCAACATGCGCTTGCTCATTGCGGCAGTCGTAACATGGGTCTGGATGGCGTTGTCGAGCAGCAGGAAAATTATCGCAAATCCGGCTTTACCTTCGCGTATAACAACTACCGATTTGCCGGAACAAAAACGCGGATGCTGGCGAAGCTGGGTACATCTTCGAATGATTGCGTAGCGGATCTGAGCAGTGCGTCAGATGAATTGAAAGCCTATGACCGCGACATGTTTCCCGCTGCACGCGATCTGTTCCTTGAAAGCTGGCTCAGCGCTTACAATCACGTATCAAAGGTCTATTCCGACAATGGCAGAATCCAAGGCTACGCAACGCTGCGCCCTTGCCTCACCGGATACAAGGTTGGTCCGCTGTTTGCAGACAATACCGACATTGCAAGGGCACTGTTAGCAGCTCTGCTGACGGCGATTCCCGAAGACCATAACGAGCATGAGGTTTTTGTGGACATGCCACAGCCCAACGCATCAGCTTTCGCTTTGGCCGACGCGCTTGGACTGGACAAAGTGTTTGAAACCGCCCGGATGTATTCCGACCATCAACCCGACATCGATCTGGATCGAATCTTTGGCGTGACAACGTTCGAGCTGGGCTAGAACGCTTTGAATGTCATGGTCGTCAAGGATCGTTCGATGTTGGGGATCACTAGCAAGTGTTCGTTGATAAAGTGGCCCACATCCTCGGTCTCGGGGATATAGAGCTTCAGAAGCAGGTCATATTCGCCGCTGGTGGAATACAGTTCGGAATGAATTTCGCGCAGGGCGATTTCTTCGGCCACCTTATAAGTGGTGCCGGGTTTGCAGCGGATCTGGATGAAAACGCAGGTGGACATGGTGTGACCCTATCGGTTCGTGTTGCTTGCAAGCTGACACGGGGCACAGCCGGGTGCAATCCCCTGCAACAGTTTGGCCTGAATGCCACCTATGGTCTGGATAAGGCAGCCCAACCCCGTCTATAAGCGCGCCTGTAGCAAAAGGAATTCGCCCATGCGCAGCGCTTCGATCAGCCGCAAGACCGCCGAGACCGAGATCACGGTTCAGGTCAATCTGGATGGCACCGGCACCTATGACAACCAGACCGGTGTTGGCTTCTTTGACCACATGCTGGATCAGCTGGCGCGCCACTCGCTGATCGACATGACGATCAGTGCCAAGGGTGATTATCACATCGACGACCATCACACGGTCGAAGATACCGGCATCGCGCTGGGTCAGGCACTGACGCAGGCTCTGGGCGATAAGAAAGGCATCCGCCGTTATGGCGAATGTCATCTGCCTATGGACGACGCACAAGTGCGCTGCGCGCTGGACTTGTCGGGCCGTCCGTTCCTGATCTGGAATGTAGACTTGCCCACGCAGAAGATCGGCACGTTCGACACAGAGCTTGTGCGAGAGTTTTTTCAGGCGCTCAGCACACATGGCGGCATCACCCTGCACATCGACCAGTTGCACGGCTTCAACAGCCATCACATTGCCGAGGCGGCTTTCAAAGCTGTCGCGCGCGCTTTGCGTGATGCAGTCGAAACCGATCCACGCAAGGCGGATGCGATTCCATCGACCAAGGGTGCTTTGTAGGCGGTGGTAAGGGGCGCCGCCCTTCTTGGCCTTTGGCCAATTCACCCCGCCGTATTTGGAACAAGAAGAAGAACAGGTCCGTATCATGTTGACTGCGATCATTGATTATGAGTCGGGCAATCTGCACTCGGCCGAGAAGGCTTTTCAGCGCATGGCGCGTGAATTGGATGCCGGTGAGGTTGTTGTGACCTCGGACGCAGACGTCGTGGCGCGTGCGGATCGTTTGGTGTTGCCGGGTGATGGGGCCTTTCCGGCCTGTGCCGCCGAGCTGCGGGGACACAGAGGCATCTATGATGCGATGGTCGAGGCAGTCGAGCAAAAGGGACGACCGTTTCTGGGCATCTGCGTTGGGATGCAACTGATGGCCACCAAGGGCCATGAATACAGCGAAACCGATGGTTTGGGCTGGGTTGCAGGTGATGTTGTCCGAATTGAGCCTTCGGATGCAGCCCTAAAAGTCCCCCATATGGGCTGGAATGATCTGGTCCTGGAAAGCGATCATCCAGTGTTCGATGGGGTGAAATCCGGTGATCACACGTATTTCGTCCACTCCTACCATTTTCGTGTGAGCGACCCAGCACAGCGGCTGGCTTACGTTGATTATGGGCAAGAGGTCACGGCCGTGATTGGCCGCGACACGATGGTTGGGATGCAGTTCCACCCCGAGAAAAGTCAGGACGTTGGGCTGCGTATGCTGGGCAACTTCCTGACCTGGAACCCCTGAGGGTTACTGGACGCGCGTCCAGGTTTGGCCGCGACAGATCAAACCACCCGCCACACAACCCTTGACGGTCAGCTTGTTCTGCCCGTCCAGCGACATTTTCGAATTGTAGGTCTTGTCGCGGTCCGGGGCCCAGATCTTGCCGCTGTCATAGCTGCCGCTACCTTCGGGCACCATGTCCCAGATGATCTGTTTACCCAGATTTTCGTATTCCAGCTGCTGGTTCCCATCCGCATCAAAGGCGCTGTCGATTGTGCCGCAAATCGCGCTCCCGCATTCGGAAATCGTGACATGCAGGTAACCACCCGTGTCACCCGGCGCAGTCTTCCATAGCCCGTCAACAGGATCTGCTGCCAAAGCACTGGTCGCAAGAAGCGACAAACCCGCTGCAAACGTAAATTTCTTCATGATTTTCTCCCTGTTTTGAGGGCAGTCTGACCCGCCAAGGACCGACGGGCAAGAATGACCCAGCGTCGCGTTGCATCCCCTGCCCTGCCTGTGCGATATCCCGCGCGTGTAACAAAGATATAGGGCCGCCCGACATGATCCTCTACCCCGCCATCGACCTCAAAGACGGCAATGCCGTACGCCTGCTGCGCGGTGAAATGGACAAGGCCACCGTGTTCAATGAAGACCCTGCCGCACAGGCCCGCGCCTTTGTCGAGGCGGGATGCGAGTGGCTTCATCTGGTCGATCTGAACGGCGCGTTTGCGGGTGAACCGGTTAACGCCGCCCCGGTCGAGGCGATACTGAAAGCCTGCGACGTGCCCGCTCAGTTGGGTGGCGGTATCCGCGACATGGCCACGATCGAAACATGGATCGGCAAGGGATTGGCGCGGGTCATTTTGGGCACAGTTGCGGTCGAAAACCCTGATCTGGTGCGCGAAGCGGCGAAAGCTTTTCCCGGCAAAGTCGCTGTGGGCATTGATGCGCGCAACGGTATGGTGGCGACTAAAGGCTGGGCCGAAGAGACTGACGTGCAGGTCACCGATCTGGCCCGCAGTTTCGAAGACGCAGGCGTGGCCGCAATCATCTATACTGACATCAACCGTGATGGCGCGATGCAGGGCCCGAACATCGAGGCGACAGCAGCCCTCGCTCAGGCGGTTTCTATCCCCGTGATTGCGTCGGGTGGCGTCAGCTCTTTGGAAGACCTGATCGCCCTGCGCGACTGTGGTGTCGAACTGGACGGCGCGATCTCGGGTCGGGCGCTGTATGATGGCGCGATTGACCTGGCCGAGGCCATTCGCGCCCTTAACTGAGCTACTGCGCGGCAGCGGCAGTCAGTTTCGCCAAAGCGCCGCGCATCTTTTCGATGACGGGTGACTTTTCGACCTCATCCAGCTCATCCATCGTTTCCTTGGGGTCTTCATAGGCCAGCCAGACCTGACCGCTGGCGTCCTCATAGGCTTGCACCTTGAGCGGCAGGAACAACCCAGCACGCGGGTCGATCTGCATGGCTGGCGTGCCCAGCGCAGGGTTACCGAAAATCAGCACCTGATTGGCAGGAATGGGCGTACCGACCTTTTCCGCTCCGGCCGCATGGTCGATTCGCGCAAACACGGTGGCCCCGGCATTGCCAACTGCTTCTTCCAACGCATCCAGCGCCTCAGCCACGGATTTACTTGTTTGAACTTTGATGATGTCGTCAGCCATGGCGGATAGTGCGCCCCCGAATGTTAGAATTGAAGCCAGAAGAAGATGTTTCATCTCGATAATCCTTTTCATGAATTTCACCCCTAATTTCCATGGCTTCACGATGGATCACAATCACAAGTCTGGCATCAGCGGTGCTTTGCCGGTAAAGGTCCGGCAACGAAGGACACCCAGATGCTGAAAACCCGGATCATTCCCTGTCTTGATGTCGCCGATGGCCGCGTGGTCAAAGGCGTGAATTTCGTTGGCCTGCGCGACGCGGGCGACCCGGTGGAATCGGCCAAGGCCTATGACGCCGCCGGCGCTGACGAGATATGTTTTCTGGACATCCATGCGACCCACGAAAACCGCGGAACGATGTTTGATGTGGTGCAGCGCACGGCTGAGCAGTGCTTTGTCCCACTGACAGTGGGTGGCGGTGTACGCACCAAGGAAGATGTGCGCGCCCTGCTGCTGGCTGGGGCGGACAAGGTCAGTTTCAACTCGGCCGCCGTCGCCAACCCGAACGTGATCGCGGAATCGGCTGACCAGTTTGGCAGTCAATGCATCGTTTGCGCCATAGACGCCAAGACCGTCAGCCCCGGAAAGTGGGAAATTTTCACCCATGGTGGGCGAAAGCCTACCGGTATTCATGCGGTCGATTTTGCCAAAACAGTTGTTGCCAAAGGGGCCGGAGAAATCCTTCTGACCTCGATGGATCGTGACGGCACAAAAGCCGGGTTCAACTTGCCCCTGACCCGCGCCATTTCCGACGCGGTGAATGTACCGGTGATCGCCAGCGGAGGTGTCGGCAATCTGGACCATCTGGTGGAAGGTGTCACCAAAGGCGGCGCAAGCGCCGTGCTGGCGGCCTCGATCTTTCATTTCGGCGAATACACCATCCGCGAAGCCAAGGAACACATGGCCGCTGCGGGCATTCCGATGAGGCTAACATGAGCATCCTGCACGATCTGGCCTTCACGATTGAGGCCCGCAAAGACGCAGACCCGGACTCCAGTTGGACAGCCAAGCTGCTGGCCAAAGGTCCCGAGAAATGTGCAGAGAAGTTTGGCGAAGAAGCTGTTGAGGCGATCATCGAGGCCGTCAAGGATGACAAAACCAGGCTGACCTCTGAGGCGGCTGATGTTCTGTATCACCTTCTGGTCATGCTGGTCTCGCGGAACGTGGCACTGGATGATGTCCTGACCGAACTGGCACGTCGTCAGGGCGTCAGCGGTATCGCGGAAAAGGCTTCCCGCCCTAAGAGGTAACACCTGGGTTCCGCGTCGCTGTTTGGACCGCTATACTTGGACGTCAGATTGGCAGCCGAGGGCGCGACATGATCCGAGTTTTGATGCTTGTGGCAACGCTTGCCATCGTCGCGGGCTGCTCTGCGCCACCGCCCTCGACCGGGGACCAGGTTCAACGCCTGGCAACTGAAATTCAAAGTTTGGGCCCTGACATAGATCCCGAAGAAGCCCAACGAGCGGCGCAGGTTGCCTACGCCTACACCGCACAGCTGGTCGATGAATACCAGATCACTGACCCGCCATTGATCCACAACGCAAAGGTCAACAAAGGCGTGCGCCCACGCGGGCTCTGCTGGCACTGGGCCGAGGACATTGAGCGTCGTCTGAAGCAGGAAAATTTCCAAACGCTTGAGATGCATCGCGCCATAGCCAATGCCGATAATCCGCTGAGAATCGACCACTCCACAGCGATCATCAGCCGCAAGGGGGAATCGTTGTATGACGGTGTCGTACTGGACCCGTGGCGCTATGGCGGGGTGTTGTTCTGGTCTCCGCTGGTCGAGGACACCCGTTACGAATGGGTGCCGCGCGACGTGGTGCTAGAGAAGCGGCGACAGGAACAGGTGGCCCGGCTGAAACCCTATCAGCCAGCAACGCCCTAAAGTTTGGACGAGATGATTCCGGTCGAAAATCCGCCCATGCGCAGCTCGCCAAACAGGCGCTGATACTCGATCTTGGGACAGCGGTTCATCACTACGTCAACGCCCCGTGCTTCGGCCTTTGCCTCCGCTTCGGCATGTTCAACCCCGATCTGCATCCAAATCGTGCTGAGAGAGGGAAAAACGTCCAGAGCTTCGTCAACGATAGGCGGCACAGCTTCGGACCGCCGAAAAATATCCACCATATCCACGGGCTCGGTTATGTCCGAAAGACTACCTCGCACTGTCTGACCGAATAGGTCTTTGCCTGCATGGCCTGGATTGACCGGGATCACATCAAATCCCTTCAAGGTTAGATAGCGCGCCACGTAGAAACTGGGTCGCACAGGGTTCAACGACACTCCTACAACGGCAACCGTCTTGGTGCGTTGCAGAATGGTTTTGAGGTGCTGATCGGGATAATTTGACATGCCCTATCCTTAACAGGGTTATCAAAAGAAAAAAGCGCCCAAGACAGCTTGGGCGCCAGTTGTTGGAACGAGGGACAGTGAAATGACCCGCGGCAGTTCCGTTCCGCGGTCACTGTGACATTTAGGCATGAGTTGGTGAAAAAAAAGAGGGGGCGCGCATTTTTGTGATGACTTTTCACAATTAGCTGATTCTTGCCTAGTTGTGGTACAAGATCACCGGCCAGTTTTCTTCTGCCATTTCAATGAATTCCGCCCTATCCTGCTGCCACATCATCTCAATCTGCTTTGAGTGCGTCAGATACAGGCGGCCATCGACCACCTGCCACGCATTGGGATCGGTGCTTTTCAGAACCCCTTTGGCCATCGCGTAAGAACAATACCCGCCAAACTGCGGAGCAAAGGCCCGGGGGTTGCTTTCAAAGCGCTCTCGGTTTTCCGCAGATGAAAAATGCCATTTTGCCCCTTTCCACATCACAGCGTTTTCCGGGGCACCCATAACGGGCGTCGCGCCTTCGAAGTAGGTCACGGGATCATACCCGGCCATCGCCACACCTTCGGTGGCGAAATAGACGGGATTGTCCTGCGCGGAAACGGCAGAAGAAAGGAATACAGCGCTTAGCGCGCCAAGGATGGAACGTTGGATCAGCATCGCCACGTCAGAATCTGGAGTCTTGAGGTATCAACATGCAAGTTTTCGGCGGTAACGGAAGCCCCGTTGACAAGGATGTGATCGAGTTTCAACGCAAGGGCGCCTAGTCGAAAATATCCTCAATCACGTCCCAGGCTTCGTCAAACACACGTGAGAACACGCTCTTTTTCTTCTTTTTACGTTTTGCCCTTGAATGCACCATATGAGACACGGCAGGTCGCGCCTGTTTTTCTTTCACGGCCTTACGCTTTGGAATCATCTTGAGATCATGTAGCGGAGCACCGCAGCTTGAACAGCTAAGCTCATGCCGCTCTTTTCCCTTCAGGACCAGGGCCGCACGAGTGCCGCAATAACAGCAGGTGGCGATTTTGGATGGACCGGAAATGGCGCTCTCCTTTGCTCAGGAACGAGATGCATATAAGGCGATTGCCGCCGCGTTTGAGACATTCAGTGACCCAAACCCGCCTGCTGCGTCAATTTTCACCAACTGATCGACGGTTTCTTTGGTCTTCTGCCGCAAGCCCGGGCCTTCGGCACCAAGCACAAGCGCCACGGGGCGATCATGCCCCTCGACCAACGCACCTTCGATCGTCATATCGGCTTCGCCGTCCAGTCCAAGAACCAGAAACCCCATGCCCTGAAGCTCGATGATCGCGTCTGCAAGGTTGCGCACCCGCAAATATGGTTGGCGTTCCAGCGCACCGCTGGCGGTTTTGGCCAGCGCCCCTGTTTCAGGTGCAGAGTGATGCCGCGTACCTATCACAGCGCTGGCCCCCAAAACTTCGGCTGAGCGCAGAATCGCCCCAACGTTATGTGGATCAGTCACTCGGTCCAGCAGAATGACTCTTGGGTTTTCCCGTCCAATACAGTTTTCGGCCAGACCGCCCCAATCCAACGGCTTGACCTCAAGCGCAGCACCCTGGTGAACCGAACCAGCATCAATAGGCGCGGTGAACTTGCGTGGATCAACCATCTCGGCTTCAATCCCAGCAAATTCAATGGCTTCCGCCAGCTTTTCACGGGCGTTACGTGTCACGATCAGGCGCAATTTCTGACGATTTGGGTTCATCAAAGCATCCCGCACCGCATGCAAGCCGAACAGCCAGACGGTTTCGGCCGCAGCGGCTTTGCGCGCCTGTTCCTTTTCGACGACCCATTTGGGTTTCTTCATTTTATGGGCCTCCGGGCCGAGAATTCGGTTTCCTGCGCCAAAGCGAAATTTTCCTGTTGACGCTCCTTTGGTGCGCTAGTAATCACGCCTCCACGTCAGGTGCAACGCCTGACAGTGGGCGACAGGCCGCAAGGTGTGGCAGGGGACTGTAACTCCCTCGCGGAGACGCACGCCTGGTTCGATTCCAGGGTCGCCCACCATCTTTCCAACTGAGCGTGAAGATGTGCAGAGTGTGTTTTTGGCACGCTGTGATCGGGTTGGTTGGCGTTGTGCGCGGTTGAAAAAAACCAAGGTTTAAGAACCAACCGTTTGATCTGATTACACTGTTGCGAAGCACTTCCCGGTGCCCTTGATCATTTTCGTTTCCAGAGGGGTATTGAAGCCGCGACAGCATCACCGCCTGTAAGACGCAGTCCAAGTCTGTCTGGTTTTTTGCGGGCTGAAGCCCCTGCAATATCGAAAAAAGGCGCTGAATGCGCTTCGGCGCCTTTTTTACCCTGTTTTTAGGGGTTTACTACCTTACTCTGCCGCCGTGCGCAGTTCTGAAACCTTGTTGAACCACGCCTCGATTGCATCTAGGTCCGCCGGGAGGGCTTCCGCAGCGCCGTCCGCGAACGCCTGAAACTTTTCTTCGTTCAACCCGTTCACGCCGACCAGCACCGGGATGTCCATCGCCAATGCTTCGCCGATCACAGGGCGGAATCCTCGGCCATCCGATTCGTGCTTGCCGAATTTGTTGATGATCAGCAACTGGGGTGCCTTTTCAAGCGAAGCAGTCACATACCCAACCGCCTGTTCCAGTGCTGCGGGGTCCAGGCGGCAACCGCGCGACTGTGTTCCTAGAGATTGCGAAATGCGGATGGTCTCACCCTCTGGCAGCACGCGCACATCCATATCGCATTTGCTGCTGTCCGCGCATTCGGTGTTGGTCTGAACAACGCCCGCCAGTTTCGCGCCCGAAGCCAGCAGGTGTTCTGCAACAGCGCTTAACAGGCGATCAGTGGCGCCGCGATCGGTGGTGGTGACATAGGCCAGATTCATCTTGGACCTCTTGTTTTTCATTTCGACATTTCAAATAGCACGCTCAGGTGTATCCGACCACTCCCCCAGCTACGGAAACGGAGACAGACCGATCACAGGAGCGTGCAGGTGAAGAAGAACCGCATAGGCGGCAAGTGCGGTCATCCATACCCAGGGACGTGGCCAAGGGCGCGGCGCACGGAGTGAAAAGCGCGCGGTTTTTCGAGACAACCGGACCCATTCAATCCCCATTTCGCTAAGTTTGCGACGGTCGATCAAAGACATGCCCATGGCTGCGAAACCGGCAAACAGGCCAAACAGGATGACGTGCGACAGGCTGCCATTGGCCAGCAAGTGTGCCAATGCCCACAACATCAACGCGGCAAGGACCGGGTGGCGGGTGGTGCGCAGGATACCGGGCTGCTCTGGGTCAAAGGCCCGGTTGCCTAGCCCGCCAAACGAGAACGGATTTTGAATGGCCAGCCCCGCAAGGGCCAGCCAACAGACGACCGGCATGATCAGTACTGGCACCCAGCGCAATACTGGAAACGGTGGAATGACCTCCACATAAGGTGCGTTTGAGGCTGCAATGATCAGCCAGACCAACACAGCCAGCGACAGGATCGAATACCCTGCAAAATACCCGCGATGCCCCAGCGTTCCGGTTAGCCACCTGCGCACCGCCGGCCGCACGGGAATTGCGTGGCTGAGAAGGAACGTGACAAGCGCTGCGAGAAATAGAACCCAACCGGTCATGGTGATCTCCGAACGTATTGGGATCGGTCTAGATCAGGATGGCGGCGACTTCCTTGTCCGAAATCAAGTTTTGCGCAGGGGCAGACATGCCGCCCCTGCCCTGTGTTATAAGCCAAGTGCCGCGCGGCGTTCTTCGGCAAAGCCCTGCACGATGCGGTCTGCGATCAGTGCCAGAATCGCCATCGCGGCCCCGGCCGAAATTCCCAGCCCGACATCCGCCTGACCCAGCGCCAGATAGATCGACTGACCCAAGCCGGTGGTCCCGATCAACGCCGCGATGACCAGCATCGCAAAGGCATAAAGGATGGTTTGGTTCAGCCCCAGCAGTATGGTCGGTGCAGCATAAGGTGCACGCACATCCCGCATGATCTGCCACTCGGTCGCACCGCTGGAGACAGCGGCCTCCATCATTTCCTCTGGCGTGTTGACCAGCCCATGCCGCGTATAGCGGATCATGGGGACGATGGCGTAGGCACAGATTGCGAGAAAGGCCGAGAACTCACCGATCTGGAACACCATCAGCACGGGGATCAGGAACACAAACAATGGAATCGTCTGCAGCATATCGCAGATCGGGCGAACCACTTTCCAAACCGGCTCCCAAACAGCGCTGGCAAGGCCGATCAGACCGCCGACGACTGCGCAGGAAAACACTGCTGCACCGCTGAGGTAGAGCGACAGAAGCGCCCTTTCCCAAAGACCTGAAACAAGAATGGTGCACAGCAGACCCACGCATAGCGCAGCGAGACGCCAACCGCCCGCAACCCAGCCCAGAGCAGCTGCTCCGGTCAAGACAAAAGGCCATGGCAGGTTCGCGATGCCGGTTTCTAGCATACCAATCAGGATCAAAACGATCAGGCCGCCCGTCAGCCGCCCACGCCACGCCATCAGCAGCGCAATCACAGCACCAACGGCGAACAGGCCGTAGCTCATGCCCGCCGTCCACTGAAAGCCCCATGTGAAAGGCAGAACTGCCTGATCCAGCCCGATCCGCAAAGGCAGCAGCACATAGAACAGCGAATTGTTCTTCAGCGCATCCAGCCAGGGGCCATTGTTTTGCGTAAACGCCGTCAGGCCGCTGTCTACGGCTTCGGCCATGGGGTCCAGAAGGGTCAGTTCGGACGGGTTCGGCAGCCACGCCCAGAAGGCGGCCGTGAAGATAATAGCAAAGCCTAGCATGGCCCAGACAACGCGGCTGTCATAGCGCTTGCGCTCGGTTGCCAGCGTGCCGCTCATCCGGTCGATCACCACGGCAAAGACCACGATGACCAGACCAGCCATCAGCGATTCACCGAACTGCGCCTTGCGCATGGTCAGCAGAACCTCCCAGCCGATATCGTTGAAACCTCCGATAACGGCGGCAATGATGACCATCGACAAGGCGGCCATCAGACATTGGTTCACACCGACCATGATCTGCGTTGTGGCAGCAGGGATTTCGACCTGAAACAATTGCTGGAACCGAGTGCCACCAGACATGATGGCGGCTTCTTTGATCTCGGGCTCGACCCGCTCCAACCCCAGCATCACATTGCGCGCCATAGGCGGCGCGGCATAGATGGCTGAGGCGATCAGGCCAACAACAGGCCCAAAGCCGAACAGCAGCAAAAGCGGTGTCAGATACGCAAAGGTCGGCACCGTCTGCATCACATCCAGAACGGCTTGAACAAAGGTTTTAACCTTCGGCACTTCATTGGCAAGGATGCCGATACCACCCCCTAAAATAAGTGCCACCGGGACCGACACGGCAACAAGGGCCAGCGTATTCATACTCTCAGCCCAATAGCCCGACGCCAGTACAAAACTGAGCCCCAGAAAACCCAACGCGGCCATGGGCATTCCGCCCAGATACCAGCCCAGCGCGGTCACAATCCCGATCAGAATGGGCCATGGCGTATTGCCTAACACGAAATTCGCCCAGTTCATTGGATAGGTCATCATGTCCGAGAACAGCCGCATCGCCGGTTTGATCAGGTTGAGAAACCAGTCAAGAAATGCCCCAACCCATTGGGTTGCAGGCAGTTCCCACGCGGCAGGCCATTTGACCAGCCACGGGGCGATGCCCTCAAACGCAAGGCAAACCGCACCGACGATGACCGTGATCAAAGCAGCCTTCGCACCCGCCGTCAGGTGCGCGCTGTGTTGCGTCGGAAGATCAGTGACAGCGGTCATGCTTCGTCCACCTGCAATGCGGCGGCCAGATCCGAGGGATGAACCGTGCCGACGACATTGCCGCTGGCATCCCGCACCGGCACGGGCTCGTACAGTTCCATACAATGTGCAAGGGCCGCGTCCAGCGTCATCGAAGTGGTCAGGCCGGGATCGTCCGGGCCACATTCCGCCTCGCTCCGCATGACTGAAGCGACCTTGGCGTGCTGACCCTTGGCAACGTCCTTGGAAAACTCGCGCACATAATCATCAACCGGTCGCAGCACGATATCAGTTGGGGTACCGATCTGAACGATCTTGCCGTCGCGCATGATCGCGATGCGGTCAGCGAGTTTCAGCGCCTCTTGAATATCGTGGGTGATGAAGACGATAGACTTCTTCAATGTCGCCTGAATGCGCAGAAATTCGTCCTGCAGTTGGCGACGGATCAACGGGTCGAGGGCCGAAAACGGCTCGTCCAGAAACCAGATATCGGGGTTCACGGCCAAGGACCGCGCGATGCCTACTCGCTGACGCTGACCACCTGAAAGCTGGCGAGGAAAGCTGTCTTCGCGCCCTTCCAGACCGACGAGTGAGATGACTTCCTGCGCCCTTGCCAGACGTTCCTTTTTGCTCACGCCCTGCACGCGCAGCGGATAAGCGACGTTTTCGGCAACGGTCATGTGCGGGAACAGGCCAAAGTGCTGGAACACCATACCCAGCTTTTTGCGGCGCAACTCGGTCAAGGCCTTCTTTGAGGCTCCAATGACATTTGCGCCGTCGACCCGAATCTCGCCTCCCGTGCCGGGCAACAGTTGCGAGATACAACGGATCAACGTGGATTTACCCGAGCCTGACAGGCCCATGATGACGAACAGTTCGCCTTCTTTGACCTCGAAATTGGCATCCTGCACCGCCGGGATGAATCCGTTTTCCCGCAGATCAGAGGCGGCCTTATCAGCGTCATTCCCTGACCGAGACAGCGCGTCGGTCAGGGCCTTTTCAGCGCCGGGGCCAAAGACCTGCCAGAGGTTCTGGCAGGCAATGGCTGGCATAGTCGCGTCAGTCACTTACGTGCTCACTGCGTCGCTGCGTCAACAACCGGACGCCACTTGCCTTCGTTTTCGGCCATCCACGCAGCAACAACTTCTTCGACCTGACCGCCATCAACGTCGATCGCACCCATCATCGGTTGCTGGTCCTCGACCGCCAGTTGATAGTTTGACAGGATTTCATAAGCGGCGGGCCACTTGTCTTCCATACCGCTCCAGCTGGCCTTGAAGATGCGAGACGGCGAGAAATCGCAGTCATTCACTGCATTGGGATTCGGGCCCCAGGCCGGATCATTAAAGCACGCCTCTTCTCCCGCAGGCAGGTCGACGAACTGAACGTCGTAGGCCGACATCGCCCAATGCGGCTGCCAGAAGGTGATCAGCAGCGGTGATTTACGCTCGGTCGAGGCGCGCAGCTCGGCGATCAGGGCACCCTCGGACCCCGCAGGCACGGCTTTAAAAGGCAGTTCCAGGCCGGTCATGCGGTCTGCGCCGGGTGTGCCCCAATCGGCCGGATAGTCGACAAGACGGCCACCGGGCAGAGTTTCAGCGGTTGCGAAAACCTGCGCACAATCCTTCAGTGCCTCCCACGCGGGCAGGCCCGGGCACAGATCCGCCACGTGTGCCGGGTACGCAATGCCCTCTTTGGCATCCAAGCCCAAATCACCGATTTCAACCACGGTGCCTTCGTCGATCTTCTTGGCATATTCGTCTGACACGTTGGACGACCAGATTTCCAGTGTCGCGTCGATGTCGCCATCGGCCAGCGCCTGGAACTGGTTCATCATGCCTGCGGTCACGTATTCAACGTTGTACCCAGCTGCCTTGAGCATCTCACCCGCCACATGCGTTGTCACATGCTGACCGGTCCATTCATTGATCGCCAGTTTGATCGGCTCATCCACAGCGCCCATGTCCGCCGCCTGCGCCGCACCTGCAACGCTCAGAGCCATTAGGCTTACACTCAGTTTCTTCATGGACTTTCTCCCAGTCTTAATTGTTTTCCTGAACCCGGTTAGGACCTTCCTGCCGGGTCTCTTGTTTGACGACACCATCATGTCGCAACATGCACAAACTTTGTCGGAAAAGGAAAGTGTGGCGATTGTGAAAAGCAAAGTCTTTCGCCCTACTCTTTCTTTTTCGCTCCACTTAAGCGCACTTGCGGCGCTCAACCCGACCTGTCCCATGCCCCTGTTTTTCACACGGGACATTGACTGACGAGTCAATCAAAACCAAATTTCGACCGTTTGTCGAGAAATACTTTGCAAAAGCCCGTTTTTTCATCGTCAAGGTCAAAGCCCGTTATCCACCGATTCAACGCGCAAGAACTGATTCCCCATTGCAAAACCGGAACAAAAGATAAACATTTTCAGCATAAACTTGAGGTTGAACAAATGCGCACCTTTGACGAAATCTTCGACATCTCAGCATCACGGCACGGCGGGCAGGATGCCTTGCAGGCCATGCTGCACAAACCCAAAAGTCCTGAGGAACTGGCAGCAATACCCGAAGATCGTTGGCTTGCCATGTTAACCAAATGTGTTTTTCAGGCCGGGTTCAACTGGAAGGTCATCGAGAACAAATGGGATGGTTTCGAGGTGGCATTTGACGGGTTCGACGTGGGTCGATGCGCGTTTATGGATGACGAAAAATTCGATGCGTTGCTGCAAGACAAACGAATCGTTCGCAACGGCACCAAGATCGCAGCCGTTCGTGACAATGCCGCGTTTCTGATGGAACTGCGCGAAGAAGGCGGTGCGGGCAAAGTACTGGGTGGCTGGCCCTCGGCAGATTACATCAACTTGCTGGCACTGCTGGCCAAGCGCGGGTCGCGACTGGGCGGTGCGTCTGCGCAATACGCGATGCGTTTCATAGGACGTGACAGTTTTATTCTGTCCCAGGACGTTACCGCCCGGCTGATCGCCGAAGGCGTGATCGACAAACCTGCCACGTCCAAGAAAGCGATGTTGGCCGTCCAGAAAGCTTTTAATACATGGATGGACCAATCCGGGCGGTCCTTGACCGAAATCAGCCGGGTGCTGGCCATGAGCCTGTGAAAACGGTTTGCGGAACCGGCGCGGCAGACTAGGATTCTACGTATGGTTCTGCGCGTATTTCTAGTTTCTCTCTTGTTTCTATCGTCCTGCGGTCGTCCGCTGACAGAGCCAGAGCGCGTGTTTGCAGAAAGCATCCAAGGAGAAACACTGAACCTGGATAGTGTGCGTCTGGTCGAAGGGGCTCCGGTCGCCCCGGTGACGTATTTCCGAGAGGAACGCCCACGTCAGGCTTGCCGCGAGCTTATTCTGCCGCCGGTCGAAGCTGGGCTTGTGACAGGCAAACCAGCTGCCGTCGCCCTTTTCAACAAGGTCTACTTTGCGCGCGACTGGTATCTGGAAGATTATATGACCGACTTCCCCGATCAGATGAACCTGATTGCCGCGATGCTGCTGGCCCATGAACTGACCCATGTCTGGCAATGGCAAAATCGCGCAACCACCGGCTATCACCCTTTACGGGCCGCGGCGGAGCATGGCGGGCGGCGGGATCCGTATCTGTTCGATCTGGACACCTCGCCTGACTTTTTGTCCTACGGCTTCGAACAGCAGGGCGCGATCGTCGAAGAATACGTTTGCTGCCGTGCGCTGGACCCTCAGGCCGAACGCACAGCAAGGCTCCACACTATGTTGGGCGCACATTTCGACCTGTCTCCGTTGCCGGAAAAAGGGCGTGAACGAGCGGTTCTTTTGCCGTGGAGCGAAGCCGAAGTAGACGGGATTTGCAGTCAGTCCTGAAGCGTTTCCAGATAGGCCACCAGATCCACAATAGGCTGGCTTGTCAGGATCGGCTGTCCCTGCGGCGTTTTCATCGATGTGTCCTGCCCATCAAAATACGGGCCATACACCGGCATCGGGCTGCCGTGGCTGACCAAAGGGTCCCGTCCATCGATCCGGCCAACTACGCGGGCGGTTGGGAAAAGACCATCCTGGCCGGATAAATCGGTCAAATCAGTCGGCTGCACGACCAACACACTGGCCATAGGCCCCTGCCCGGTCGCATCAATCCCATGACAGGTTGCACAATAGTGCATGTAAAGTTCTTGTCCGATCTTGGCGTCCTGCGCCAAAGCGGCCTGAGACGATATGACTGAAACCGACAATACCAGCGCACCAAGGGTTGCCTTGAACATCCTATCCTCCTGTCAAGATTGACAATTGAAGGGTTGCCCGGCGGATGTCTTGGCGCAATGATCCAGATCAACGCAGGCGGAGGGCACGGGCCATGACACAATACGCAGCGATTATGCTGGCAGCCGGGATCGGCGTCCCTATTCTTGCGGCGTTGAACGCGGCCCTAGGCAAGCTGATTGGCTCCCCAACCACCGCCGCCGTGATCCTGTTTGCGATCGCCTTTATCGCGTCGGCCTTAGTGATGCTTCTATTTCCGGGTCTCGAAGCGCTTTCCAAGGTGGCTGCGACCCCGAAACACTTGTTGCTGGCCGGTGTTCTGATCTCGTTCTATGTTCTGTCGATCACCCACGTGGCCCCGCACTTCGGTGTCGGTAACGCGGTTTTCTTTGTATTGCTGGGGCAATTGATCAGCACAGCGGCGATTGACCATTTCGGCCTATTTGGCGCTCAGATCACGCCACTGACATGGATACGAGCCGGCGGAATCGCCGTAATGGCCATAGGCGTTGCAATCACGCAACTGGCCTGAGCACCCCGCCCTCAAGCTTGACCATTCGGTCCATACGAGCCGCCAGATCCAGGTTGTGGGTCGCAATCAAGGCCGAAAGCCCTTCGTCGCGCACCAGTGCCATCAGCGCGTCAAAAACCTGATCCGAGGTTTCCGGGTCCAGATTGCCGGTCGGCTCATCCGCCAACAAAACACGCGGTGCGTTGGCCAGCGCCCGGCAAAAGGCCACACGCTGTTGTTCCCCGCCCGACAACGCCGCAGGGCGGTGGCTGGCACGTGGGGCGACGCCAACCCGATCCAGAAGGTCCATAGCCCGTGCCTGCGCAGCTTTTTCAGAAACGCCATTCGCCAGTTGTGGCAGGGTGACGTTTTCCAAAGCTGTGAATTCGGGCAGAAGGTGGTGAAACTGATACACGAACCCGACGTCCCGCCGACGTAGTGCAGTTCTGGTACGATCACCCTTGCCGGTCACGCTCTGACCGGCAATCTCGACCGAGCCTTCATCGGGCCTATCCAACAGGCCTGCGATGTGAAGAAGCGTTGATTTGCCCGCACCTGACGGAGCAACCATCGCAACGGCCTCCCCCGCGCGTAAGTCCAGATCGACCCCACGCAGTACCTGCACCTCGCCCGGTGTGCCCTTTAGGTAGGTTTTGGTCAGCCCGCTCAGACGCAATGTGAAATCACTCATAACGCAACGCCTCGACCGGGTTCAGCCGTGCCGCACGACGGGCTGGGAAAAAGGTGACAATGAAAGACAGGCCAAGCGACAAGCCGATGGCCTTGAGCACGTCACTCAGGTGCAACTCGGCCGGTAAAGCGTAAATTCCGCGGATCGACGGGTCCCAGACACCACCGCCCATCACGTAATTCACAAAAGAAAAGATCGGATCGATGTAGATTGCGAAAAGGCATCCCAGAATAACACCCATCGCCGTGCCTATCAGGCCGGTGAATGCACCGCAGATGAAAAAGATCCTCAGAACGGATCCTTCGCTCAGGCCGATGGTCCGCAGGATGCCGATGTCTCGACCCTTGTTTTTGACCAGCATGATCAGGCCCGAAACGATATTCATCGCGGCAATCAGAACCAGTATCGAAAGGATGATGAACATCACGTTGTCTTCAACTTCCAGCGCGCGAAGAAAGCCGCCGGACGCATCCTGCCATGTCCATATCTGACTGCGTTCGCCCGAGGCCTCAATGATCGAAATCAGAATTGGACCCAGACTTTCCGGCTGCTGCACCATCACTTCGATCTCATCCGCAACACCTTCACGGTTGAAGAAACTCTGAGCTTGCGAAAACGGCATATACACGCGGGTGCGGTCGATGTCGTAGCGACCAGCTGAAAACACATAGACAACGCGATACGCGTTTACACGCGGTGAAGTGCCAAAGGCGGTCTTGACCCCATTTGGCGAGGTCAGCTTGACGACATCCCCCACGGTGGCTCCGATACTGCGCGCAACACCGGATCCAATGGCGATGACATCTTCACCTGTTTGAAACTCTGTCAGATCGCCTGCGGCCTGCTCTGCCTGGGCGATACCCGGCAAATCGAACAGATCGTCGGGTCGGATGCCAAACACCTCAACCCCACTGCTGCGGTCGCGATTGGTGATCAACACCTGCCCTTTGACCAAAGGCGCAGCCCGTTCAACTCCGGCGACCTGTGCGATCCGGGCTGCGCGATCTTCGTAATCGGCTATCGTTCGGTCGACCCGACCCTGATCATCAATTTCCCCGGACGAATAGACTGTCACATGTGCGTTGGCACCCAGAATTGTGCCCACAAATTCCGCACGGAAGCCCGACCGAACCGCCAACGTCGCAATCAGTGCGAACACTGCAAGCGTGATACCGATCAGAGATATCCACGTCATCACACTGACACCACCTTCAGCCCTGCGGGACCGAAGGTAACGCCAAGCGATCTTCCATTCAAAAGGGGCAAAGGGCGGGGGTGTCTTGGCCATGCCTGCTCCGGGGTGTTTCTTGTTTGCGGCGACAGTTTCGGCATTTCTCCCGATGGTCAAGCCGGTAGTCGCAAAGACCCCATACCTCGGCCCGAATGAGCCGCATTGATTCGGTTCACCACAGATACGTCGCCGCAAAATGGATGACTTCGAAACGTAGCGTTATACCATGAGTTGTGAAGACCTTCACAGACACGACCGGATTGTTTCAGTTATGAAGTTAATCATCGCGCTTCGTGAGTCTGTGAATCGAAAAGGCAACAATGATGGCGAAATTTTATTACTCATTTTGATTATTTTTGGAAACTTTGTCACCCTAACTACGGGGGAACACATTTAACGAGCGGGGGTCGCTCAATGAATTTTCAAATTTCTACCAATGGCGCGGGCTCAATTCCGACTCGCAGGGCATCAACAGAACTGGATTGTGAAACAGCAGCACTGCTGCGCGCGGCCATTCGGCCGATCTTTGTCAGCGCGGCAAGCTGGAGCAATTTGGCAGACATCCTAAAAGAAAAAGGATATCGACTGGTGTTTCGCCAGGGCCGTTTGTGCATCACGGATCGAACAACCGACGCACGCGTTTGTGGGCTACGGTTTCTGGGCCTCGAGTTTCGTGAACTGGTCAGCCGTCTGGGTCGTCCCATTGTTGTCGCTCGAGGCGACGACGCCGATGGCGACGTTCTGGCAGAGCGTCCGACACCAGACCAAAATTAAGGCCCGGGCCGGTCGCTTTGCTTTGGCCTCAGTTAGCGGCCAGATCTGATGTACTCGCCGTGACTGTCAGCGCAGCATCCGATGATCGCGATCAGGCGATCTGCTGATAGATTTCTGCAACTTTGGTGACAGCCGCTTCGGGGCTTAGCTCTTCGCTTTCACCAGTGCGGCGGCAAGTCAGTTCAACCACACCATTCTTCAGACCACGTGGACCCACGGTGATGCGCCAAGGCAGACCGATAAGGTCCATGGTTGCAAACTTGCCCCCAGCCCGTTCTTTTCGATCATCATACAACGGCTCCAGACCCAAAGCGGTCAGCGCCGAATATATCTTGTCACAGGCCGCATCTGCTTGTTCATCACCCTGTTTCAGATTCACGATACCGCAGTGGAACGGCGTTACTCCCTCGGGCCAAATGATGCCCTTATCGTCATGGCTTGCTTCGATGATCGCACCTACCAAGCGGCTGACGCCGATACCGTGGCTGCCCATGTGTACCGGAACCGGTTTGCCATCAGGGCCCTGTACGGTCGCGCCCAGAGGTTCGGAGTATTTGGTGCCGAAATAGAAAATCTGCCCGACCTCAATACCACGTGCAACGCGACGGCGCTCCTCGGGGATCTGGTTAAACAGCGCAGCGTCATGCGTTTCGTCGGTACGCGCGTATTTCGAAGTGAACTCTTCCAGTATGGCCTGGCACTGTTCACGGCTGTCATAGTCGATCTCGCGGTCGCCGAATGTCAGGTCGGTGACGGCACTGTCATAGAAGACCTCGGATTCACCGGTATCAGCCAGCACAAGGAATTCATGCGTGTCATCGCCACCAATGGGGCCTGAATCGGCGCGCATCGGGATCGCCTGCAGACCCATGCGTTCGTAAGTGCGCAGATAGCTGACCAGATGGCGGTTATATGCGTGCAGCGCATCTTCCTTGGTCAGGTCAAAATTGTAGCCGTCTTTCATATAGAACTCGCGGCCCCGCATCACGCCAAAACGCGGGCGGATTTCATCGCGGAACTTCCACTGGATTTGATACAGCGTCAGCGGCAGATCTTTGTAGCTGCTTACGTGACCGCGGAAAATATCTGTCACCAGTTCTTCCGCCGTGGGCGTAAACAACATGTCCCGGTCATGCCGGTCCTTCATCCGCAGCATTTCCTGACCGTAATCGTCATAGCGACCGGATTCGCGCCACAGATCGGCCGATTGCAAAACCGGCATCTGTATCGCGATATGGCCCGCGCGCGCCTGTTCTTCGTGCACGATGTTTTCCAGCTTGCGCAGCACTTTGAAACCCATCGGCAACCACGAATAAATCCCGGCCGCAGCCTGCTTGATCATCCCGGCACGTAGCATCAGCCGGTGGCTGACAATCTGAGCCTCAGACGGGTTTTCCTTGAGAACGGGCAGAAAGTAACGGCTCAGGCGCATAGGTGGACCTTCAAAGGTAAGAAATCGACTGCACAGGTGATTATTCCAAAGCCCCGCCGGGGGCAATCGGACATTGGCGTTTTTGCGACTTCGCGTCAGTCGGTTTTTTGATTGACCCGCCAATTGAGAATTTCAATTGTAACGGAACTTCTAATTCCACGAGGCGCCGATGCAAACAATTCAGGAACCCGCCCGCCAAATCCCTGTCATCCATCAGACCGACGTGTTGGTTGTTGGCTCTGGTCCCGCAGGGCTGGCCGCAGCACTTGCGGCGGCGCGGGCCGGGGCCGAAGTATCTCTGGTCGACCGCTTTGGTTGCATGGGCGGCAACATCACTGCTGTGGGTGTCGAGGGTTTCGCATGGTATCGCCATGAGCAAACCATTGAGGCTGGCGGAATCGGGATGGAATTCGAAACCCGCGCCAAGGACATGGGCGCGGCGGTGCCTGAAAGCCAGTCGCTCAGTTATGAACTGGACAGCGAAGGGTTCAAACTGGTGGCCGACAAGCTGGTCGAAGAGGCAGGCGTGCACCCAATGCTTCATCGCCAGTTCGTCGCCCCCATCATGGATGGCGACCGGATCACCGGCATCATCACCGAATCCAAGGCGGGGCGCGAGGCGATCCTGGCCAAAGTGGTAATCGACGCCACCGGCGACGCAGATGTGGCGCACCGCGCAGGCGCACCGACCCACAAGACCCCACGCGAAGACATGATGGCCGCCTCGGTCATGTTCCATCTGGCCGGTGTCGACAAGCGCGCCTTCATGGAGGGCGTGAAAGCCGACCCGCAAACCTATAAGGACTGGGGCGGCGGCGGTGAGTGGAATATTGAGACCAGCGGCAAAGAGGACGACATGTTCTCGCCCTTTGTTCACAAACCGTTCCAGCAGGCGATTGATCAAGGTCTGATCCCCCCGCATCTCAACACCATCGCGGGCACCTGGGGCGCAATGCATGACACGGGTGAGCTGACGTATATGAACCTCATCCATCTGGCCGAGATCGACGGGACCGACCCTGACAGCCTGACACGCGGTGAGATCGAAGGCCGCCGACAGTCGATGTTAGCCATCGATGCCCTACGAAGGTTCATGCCCGGATGCGAAAACGCGCGGCTTCGGAACTTCGGAATGACTATTGGCATCCGCGACACCCGCAAGATCGATGCCCTGTACAACATGACAGAAAACGACGCCCGCCATCAGGGTCGGTTTGAAGATACCATTGGCATTTATCCCGAATTCATAGACGGCTATGGCATTTTGATCCTGCCCACCACGGGGCGGTACATGCAGGTTCCCTATCGCTCGATGTTGCCCAAAGGGGTCAAGGGCCTGCTGGTCGCGGGCCGGTCGCATGGCGCGGACCGAGTGGCTCATGCCGCCACGCGCAACATGGCCTGTTGCGCCGTCATGGGTCAGGGTGCAGGCATTGCGGCCGCACTTTCACTCAAAAGCAATCAGGACCTGGACCAGTTGAATTTGGCACCTGTCCATACGGAACTGGAACGCCAAGGGGTCAGGATTCACTGATGGACAGCATTCCAACAATCGACATCTCGCCTCTAACCGAACCGAAAACCGATGCATACGAAGCAACGGTGCAACACATCCTTGAGGCTTGTACCGGGATCGGGTTCCTGTCCATCACCGGGACAGGCGTGACTCGGGAAACCGTTGATCAAGTCAGACGAACGACCCGAGACATCTTTGCCATCGATGAGTCGCGCAAATGGGATCAGGCCATCACCCGCGAAAACTATCGCGGCTATATTCCCATGGGGTTCTTCACTCCCAACGATGGCTCGGGCAAGGCCGACAAATATGAAGGGTACAAGCTGCACCACGAGGTTGCAGAAGACGCGCCGATACGTGCGGATTGTGCTCTGTACGGACCAAACCTCTGGCCGGATGAGGTGCCAAGTGCCAAGGCGACCATTCTGGACTATTGGGCCCAACTGGATCGCGTTACCGATCTGTTGCTCGGCGCATTAGAAAACGGTCTGGGTTTGAAGCCCGACGCTCTGCGCAGTGCGTTTCAGAACCCTATGACCAACATGACCCTTCTGCACTACCCGCCGCAGGCAGACGATGAAACGGGCTATGGTATCCATCCGCACAAAGACACGGACGCACTGACCATCATCGCCCCTGATCCGGTGGGTGGACTTGAGGTTCAAACGCGTGACGGTGGATGGATCACACCGGATTGCCCACCCGGCGGCTTTGTGGTCAACATTGGCGATATGCTAGAGCTATGGTCAGGCGGGCGATTGAAATCCACACCACATCGGGTGGTAAACCGGTCAGGCAAAGAGCGATACTCTTTCCCTTACTTCGCCGTCCCCCGCCACGATGTTATTGTCCAGCCGTTGCTGCCCACGCTACCTGGTTTCGACCGACCTGCTGTCCATTGCGGACATTGGTCTGCAGAAATCTGGCGTACCAATTGGCCTGATGAAGCCGCAGACGAGGACACGCCGGAACTGGGGACGCTACAGGACTAACCGCCGCAATTTCAGGCCACATGAAGCGCTTGCATCACGGGGCTTGATACGCCAAGAACACCGTCAATGACCTGCCAAAAGGGGATCGCGATGGCATTGCCGGTTAAGGATCAACTAAGATACTGGGGCTTCGCCGCTGCGGTTTTTGCGTTGATCCTCTGGGCCTTGGGAGACGTCCTGCTGCCGTTTGTGATCGGCGGGGCCATTGCCTACTTCCTTGATCCTGTCGCGGATAGGCTTGAGCGGCTTGGCCTTTCGCGCATGGCCGCCACAGCTATCATCACGGTTGTGGGCGTATTGGGGTTCGTGTTGGCAATCCTGATGGTCGTACCCGCCTTGATCACACAGCTATTGGACCTGGTTGATGTCTTGCCGGCTCTGTTCAAAGAGTTGCGCGGCTTTATCGAAAGACAGTTTCCGTCCCTTTTGGATCGGGAATCAAGCACGCACCAGATGTTGGTATCTTTTGGCGATACGTTGAAGTCCAAGACAGGGGATGTTCTGCAGACAGTGCTGACCTCTCTGGGGTCCGCAATCAACATTGTGGTTCTGCTGGTCATCGTACCGGTTGTCGCGGTCTATATGCTGCTGGACTGGGACCGCATGATCGCTCGCATCGGAGAGCTTTTGCCACGCGACCACGCCCCCACCATCAAGCGGTTGGCGGTCGAGATTGACGCCGTTTTGGCCTCTTTCGTGCGCGGGATGGGTACCGTTTGCCTTATCCTTGGCACATATTACGCGGTCGCCTTGATGCTGGCAGGTCTGCAATTTGGCTTGATTGTCGGATTCATCGCAGGGTTGGTCACGTTCATTCCTTATCTGGGCGCCTTGATTGGTGGAACGCTGGCCATTGGGCTCGCGCTGTTTCAGTTCTGGGGCGATTGGGCACATATCGGTTTGATTGCGGGCATCTTTGCCATTGGCCAGGTCACCGAAGGGAATTTCCTGACACCCAAATTGGTCGGCAACTCTGTAGGGTTACACCCGGTCTGGCTGCTGCTGGCGCTTTCGGTCTTTGGCGCATTGTTTGGCTTTGTCGGTATGCTGATCGCAGTCCCCGTCGCAGCAGCGCTTGGCGTGCTGGCGCGGTTTGCAACTTCGCTGTATCTGGACAGCAGACTTTACACCGGTCTTGAAAGTCAGGATCAGGAAACCGAGTAAATGGCCCGACAACTCAGCTTTGACCTGCCCGCCAAAACTGCGCTTGGGCGTGAGGATTTCTTTGTCTCGCCTTCCAATGCTCTGGCGGTTGCGATGATTTCGGCAACATCTTGGCCCGGAAACAAGCTGGTACTCAGCGGACCGGCGGGCGCGGGCAAAACTCATCTGGCGCATGTCTGGGCCGCTGAAACCGGTGGACAGATCATTCAGGCAGCAGACCTGCGCTATGACGACGTACCTGATCTGGCGCGAGGACCGATCGCCGTCGAAGATGTACCCATGGTCGCCGGGGATTTGGAACAGCAGAAAACACTGTTTCACCTGCACAATCTGGTGCTGGCCGAAGGGCATGCCTTGTTAATGACCGGCAGGCTTGCACCGAAATTTTGGGAACTGCCCCTAGCGGATCTTCAAAGCCGCGTTGAAGGGGCCCATCACGTCGCATTGGACCCGCCCGACGACGCGCTTCTGGGCGCGGTGCTGGCCAAACTGTTTGTGGATCGTCAGTTGAATCCTGGCCCCGAAGTCATCGCTTATCTCGTGAAACATATGGATCGACGGTTTGAA
The DNA here is from genome assembly GCF_013110775.1 of Ruegeria sp. HKCCD7296. Classification (NCBI taxonomy): domain Bacteria; kingdom Pseudomonadati; phylum Pseudomonadota; class Alphaproteobacteria; order Rhodobacterales; family Roseobacteraceae; genus Ruegeria; species Ruegeria sp. HKCCD7296. The sequence goes on along the minus strand of NZ_WVRF01000005.1, from coordinate 101,633 downwards.
ACCGCTGCAAACGTTGTTGCGCAACTCGACCATCTGGCATTAGCGGAAAAGCGTGACATCACACGTGCCTTGGCCGTTCGGGTTTTGAACACAAGCCCGGACGAGGTCGACACGGGTGATTGACCCGCAAGCTCCAATTTCGCATCCTCTGACTGCACTATCTGGAAGACACATGGATCAGACCGTCGAAACCGACATCCCGGACTGGGGACCTTTCGGAAAACCTTTGTTCGACGACCCTGGCACACGTGCCCTGTCGCGGGTCGGAGTGGTCGATGTGGGATCGAACTCGGTTCGGATGGTGATCTTCGACGGCGCAGCCCGGTCGCCGGCTTATTTTTACAACGAAAAGGTGATGTGCGAACTGGGCGCGGGCCTGTCCGAGACGGGCCGGTTAAACCCACGCGGGCGTGACCGTGCACTGGCGGCGCTGCGGCGATTCCAGCATCTGGCGATGGATCTGGATCTGCCCGGGCTGCATGTGGTGGCCACGGCTGCGGTGCGTGAGGCCGAAGACGGCCCGGATTTCTGCGCACAGGTCGAAGCAGAAACCGGGTTGCTTGTGGCCGTAATCGACGGCGCGGAAGAGGCACGTCTGTCGGCACAAGGCGTGTTGCTAGGCTGGCCCGGTGCGTACGGCCTGATCTGCGACATTGGCGGCTCGTCGATGGAATTGGCCGAAATCGGCGATGGTCAGGTCGGTCGCCGTGTGACCTCAGCCCTAGGCCCTCTGAAGCTGCGCGACATCAAAGGCGGGCGACGAGCCCGAAAGGCGCATATCAAGTCAACAATGGAAGAGCTGCGCGATCAGATGGGTCCGCAGCGAGATCGCCTGTTTCTGGTCGGAGGCAGTTGGCGAGCTTTTGCGCGACTGGACATGCTGCGGCGGGGTTATCCACTGAACGTGCTGCACGAATACCGAATGACCACCAAACAAGTGCGCGATACCATCAAGTTCATAGAAAAAAGCGACTACGAAAAACTGCGTGGCGAGGCTGGGGTCTCAAGCTCTCGTATGTCGCTGATTCCTTATGCAATGGATGTTCTGACCCGGCTGATCCGAACCTTCAAACCCAAGGATATCGCGATTTCGAGCTATGGCATCCGCGAAGGGTTGCTGTATGAACAGATGCCGCAGGAACTGCGGGACCGCGACCCCCTGATCGAAGCCAGCCGCTTTTCCGAAGCAAAGGATGCGCGTCTGCCTGGTTTTGGCCGCAACTTGTATGACTTTGTCATGCCGCTGTTCAAATCTGCCCCGCCCAGCCGCGTACGCCTGATTCAGGCCGCGTGCCTGCTGCACGATGTCAGTTGGCGCGCTCATCCCGATTATCGGGCCGAGGTTTGCTTTGACAATGTCACTCGCGCCAATCTTGGGGGTTTGAAACATTCCGAGCGTGTCTTTATCGGGTTGGCCCTGCAACATCGTTACAAGAACAAACGCGAAGGCAACCGGTTTACGCCCCTGTATGAGTTGCTAGACGAGAAAGACCAGAAGCAGGCCGAAATTCTGGGAAAAGCCATGCGATTTGGCGCAATGCTCTGGATGCACAACGAAGCCAATATGGGGCGCCTGAAATTCTATCCGAAAAAGCGCGAGTTAGAACTGTATTTACCCGAGGCTGCGGCACCTTTGTTCAGCGAAGTGGCCGAGGCACGCCTGAACTCGCTGGCAAGCGCCCTGAAATCTGAAACGCAGGTGATCATCAAGGGCTGAGGCAAACTCAGATATCAGTTGTGCCCTCGGGGTTCTCTTCGTCCTTGTTTTCATGTTCAGGCAGGTCTTCAACCGGCTTTTTGCGGATGATGATGTCGCCATTGGGCAGGATCTCGGGTGCCTCATAGGCGCTCCAATCCTTGACCTGAGCTGCCAGTTCCGCCAGCGCCGGGCCCATCTCTTGCAAGAACGACTGCATGGCTGGGCCGAACTCATCCGCCAATCCAAGCAAGTCATCCAGCGCCGGTTCCATTTCCTTGCGCAGCCCTTCGAAAAATAACTCGGCTCCCTGCTCCATCAGGGATTTTCCAGTGTCTTCTTGGGCCGAAGCTGGCATTGCAAATGATGCCAACACGATGCTGATCAGAACAATCCGTTTCATAGCCTTGATATAAACCTTTGGGCAGAGGCTGCAAAGATCACAGGTCAATATCCAGAGTGACCGGAAAATGATCCGAAGCTGTCAACAGCGCTTGCCGCATTTCGGGTTCAGACCAACAAACAGTATCCCGAAATGGGTGCCAAATACGCCAGACGGGATCAAAGGCACGCAAATCTTGGGAAATCATGATGTAATCCAGAAGCGCCTCCAGAAATCGGCCCTCTTCGGGGCGCGCAAAGCGCGCAGTGGACGGGATCGAACCTGGCCGAAATTCATGTGCCCTGACCGCGTGCGGATCATACAGCCCGGACTGCAGCAAAATCTCAACAGATGAATGCCCAAAGAGGTGTTCAAATTCATCCAGCCCCGGCCCGTCATTCAGATCCCCCAGCAAAATGACAGACTCGTCCTGTTCTAAATGCGTCTCAACCCTTCGGGCCAACCAAACTGCCTGCGCTAGCTGCTTGCGACGATTGGCAATCGAGATTCGGATCGCTTCGTCCCTGGACTCTGCCCCATGCGGCGCCTTTGATTTCAGATGTGCTCCAATAAGCCTGACTTCATTGCCTGCCTTAGTCGTCAGCGCCAGTTCCATTGGCGGTTTGGAAAACTCAACAATGTCTTCGGTCGCGTCAACATCCAGATCAATTCTGAATTCACCGTCGAACCGAGGAGCCGACCCGTCTTCAATGCCCCCTTTTGGATCGTGACGTGCGCTCAGAACAGTTCTGTCAAACAGCAGTGCCAATTCCTGATGTGTGTCATTGGCAAAGCCCATCACCGCATCGGCGGTGCGCAGTTCGAATGCCTCGGCAAAGCCTTGCAAAGCACGCACTGTATTTTGTCGTTTGCCGGTGTTCGGTGCCTCGACAATCAGCACTGCATCGGCATCCATCGCGGTTAGAACCTTGGCAATTGCCTCAACTTGCTGCGCTTTGGTGACATCGTGCCTGCCGGACCAGCTGTCATCGACAATAAGGGCGTCATTCTTGTCGAAAAGATTGGCGAACCATTCGATATTATAGGTCGCCAACCGCATCCCCTCAGGCCGCCGCGCCGTTGATCTCGTCCCAGGCGCGATTAATGTCGATCATCTTCTTTTCAGCCAACCGGATCGCTTCTTCGGGGACCCCGCGTGCCATCATGGCGTCCGGGTGTGTCTCGCGCACCAGCTGACGCCAGACCTTGCGGATCTCGGCCACGGGCATATCCCGGGATACTCCCAGAACCACATATGGGTCGTTGGGTGCGTCCGGCACAAACCGCGCACGCAAGGCCAAAAACTGCGCATCTGTTTGACCAAAGATGCGGCTGACCTCTTCTAAAAACTCATTCTCATTGGGATGATAGAACCCGTCGGCCATCGCAATGTGAAACAGCCCTTCCATCAGGTCGCACAGTGTGGTGCTGTCTTCGGAAAACATCCGGGCGATCTTGCGGGCATAATCCTGATACCCGGCCACATCCGTGCGCGCCATGTTGAAAACCCGCGCCGCGCCCTCCTCATCCTCGCGTGCGATCTGGAACACGTCGCGGAAGGCTGTGACCTCGTCCCGCGTCACCTGCCCGTCTGCCTTAGCCATTTTTGCGCCAAGCGCAATGACGGCAATCGTAAACGCCACCGAGCGTTCAGGCGGTGAGCGAAGCTTTTCAAAAACAGCGGTCAGGCTTTCGCCCTGTGCAAGTGCGCTAAGAGCGTCTGATATGCGAGTCCAAATCGACATGGGCGTACCCTAGCGCCACAATTCGGGACTGTCAGGTGCGATAGATCAATCCGGGGAAAGAATTTTCTGCATCAGCACAAGATCCAGCCACTGCCCCCATTTGTAACCGATTTGAGGCATAACCCCGACCTGTTCGAACCCCAACGCTGCGTGGAATGCAACAGCAGACGGGTTTGCGGATGAGATACCAGCAACCAAGACGTGGACCCCCTTGGCTCGCGCAGCTTTCTCCAGTGCGACCATCAAGGCGCGGCCCACGCCTTGGCCGCGCGCTTCAGGCGCCAATTGGATGGAGTGTTCGCAACTATGCGCATAACCCGGGCCCGAGCGGAAAGGCCCAAAGGTCGCAAATCCGACCACGCGGCCTTCAATTTCTGCAACCAGAAACCCGGGACCTCGGGCGCGGATATCTTCGGCGATGCTTTCAGCGCTGCGAGTATCGGTGGTGAACGTGACCAGCGTCTCGCGAATGATCTGATTGGCGATCTCGGCAATCGCAAGCGCATCTGCTGGCCGTGCCGGGCGAACCTTCATTCCAACATGCGCAGACCGTGCGGGGTTTCAACCTCGGCCCGCAAGGCAGCTGGTCCCGTATCGAATACCACCCAGTCCAACGCGCCAAGATGTGTGGCCAGTGTCAGCGCATCCGGATGGAACACGACCAGCCTGCGCAGGCGGCAACCGCTTTCCTGCAACATCTGCGCCGGGTGCAGATCGCCCTGCCACTGGATCAACGCGGGAAAAAGGTTGTCAAACGGAAGTCGGCCGGTCGGCGGCACGGCCATACGCCAACTCAGGGCACCACGAGTCAGATCAATCGGTGTCCCGACACCATCGGGAAACACCGACAGCGAGGCTTCGATGTCTGGCACGCGACAAATCCAGTTGCTCAAGCGGGGTTTGCCCGTAAACCGGTCTAGATCGAACCAGCGGGTTCGTTCTGGTTGGGGGGCGTCAGGATCGATGGAAATCGCCTCAAGATACAGACCATCCTTGAGCCCCAGCAGTCGATTATAGGTACCAAATTTCTCGTGCTTGCCGCCCGCCTGCAACGCAACGCCCAAAGCCTGTTCGACATGTGCGGAGGCTTCTTCCAGCGTTTCGCCTGCAACGGCCAGATGATCGAGCAACATGCGCGCCTCCTAAAGACAATTCGACCAGACCCGGTCAGGTCTGGCCGCATGTTTCCGCCATTGGCGCGGGATCACAAGATATTTCGACGAAAATCTTGATCGCCGTTTAGCTGCGCGCTTCACTGATCAGACGCAGGATGTCCTGTGCAGCTTCGGGGATATTGGTGCCTGGGCCAAAGATCGCTTTCACCCCATGATCGTACAGGAACTGATAATCCTGCTGCGGGATCACGCCGCCGCAGATGACGATAATATCCTCGGCTCCGGCTTTCTTGAGCTCTTCGACCAACTGCGGGGCCAGCGTCTTATGCCCTGCGGCTTGCGAGGAAATCCCGACCACATGCACGTCATTGTCCACGGCGTCCTGCGCGGCCTCGGCCGGTGTCTGGAACAAAGGCCCAACGTCGACGTCAAACCCAATGTCCGCAAATGCGGTCGCAATGACCTTGGCACCCCGGTCGTGACCATCCTGCCCCATCTTGACCACCAGCAAACGGGGGCGTCGCCCTTCAGCTTCGGCAAACTCTTCAATGGACTTCTGGATCGCGGCAAAGCCCTCGTCACCTTCGTAAGCCGCCCCATACACACCGGCCAGGGTTTTCACTTCAGCGCGGTGGCGACCGAACTCTTTTTCCATTGCCATGCTGATCTCTCCTACGGATGCGCGGGCGCGGGCGGCCTCAACCGCGGCGGCCAGCAAGTTTCCACCCTCTTGAGCGGTCTTGGTCAGCGCGTCCAGCGCAGCCTGACACGCGGCCTCATCGCGGGTTGCGCGGATACGTTCCAGTCGCGAGACCTGTGCTTCGCGCACCGCAACGTTGTCGACATCCAGAATGTCGATCGGATCTTCCTGCTCCTTGCGGTATTTGTTGACGCCAACGATCACCTCGTCGCCCCGGTCGATCATGGCCTGACGACGAGCGGCGCTTTCCTCGATCCTCAGCTTGGGCATACCCGAGGCGACGGCCTTGGTCATACCGCCCATTTCTTCGACCTCTTCCATCAGCGCCCAGGCTTTCTCGACCAGTTCATTGGTCAGGTTTTCGACATAGTAGGAGCCCGCCAAGGGATCGACCACGTCGGTCACGCCGGTCTCCTCCTGCAACACCAGCTGGGTATTCCGAGCAATGCGCGCTGAGAAGTCAGTTGGCAGTGCAATCGCCTCGTCCAACGCATTGGTGTGCAGCGACTGGGTGCCACCCAAAACCGCGCTCATCGCTTCATAGGCTGTGCGGATCACGTTGTTATAGGGATCTTGCTCCTGCAACGACACGCCCGAGGTCTGGCAATGGGTACGCAGCATCTTTGACCGCTCGGATTTTGCACCGAATTCGGTCATCACGCGATGCCATAGGGTCCGCGCCGCGCGCAGTTTGGCGATCTCCATGAAGAAGTTCATGCCGATGGCAAAGAAGAAGGACAGACGGCCTGCAAACTTGTCCACGTCCATCCCGGCCTCGGTCGCGGCGCGCACGTATTCGCGTCCGTCCGCCAACGTATAGGCCAATTCCTGCACCAGGTTCGCCCCGGCCTCTTGCATGTGATAGCCCGAGATCGAAATTGAATTGAATTTCGGCATCTCGTTCGAGGTGTATTCGATGATGTCCGAAATGATCCGCATCGACGGCTCGGGCGGATAGATATAGGTGTTGCGCACCATGAACTCTTTCAGAATGTCGTTCTGAATAGTGCCGGACAGCACCGATTTGTCATGGCCCTGCTCTTCCCCCGCAACGATGAAACTGGCCAGGATCGGAACCACCGCACCGTTCATGGTCATCGAGACCGAGACCTTATCCAGCGGAATACCATCGAACAGGATCTTCATGTCTTCCACGCTGTCGATGGCCACACCGGCCTTGCCCACATCGCCGACAACACGCGGGTGATCACTGTCATAACCACGGTGCGTGGCAAGATCGAAAGCGACCGAGACACCCTGCTGACCTGCTGCCAGGTTACGGCGGTAAAAGGCGTTTGATTCCTCGGCCGTCGAAAAGCCCGCATACTGGCGGATCGTCCACGGACGACCGGCATACATCGTCGCCTTCACCCCGCGCGTAAACGGGCCAAAGCCCGGCAGCGAGCCCATATGCGGCAGATCCGCTGTATCTTCTTGCGTATAAAGTGGTTTGACGGCGATGCCTTCCAGCGTTTCCTTGGTCAGATCGTCCAACGGACGTCCGCGCAGCTCTTTCTCGGCCAGCGCTTTCCAGTCCTTCGTGTCGGTCATTTCGATTTCCTCTCGTCAATTCGGGTGGCGGCCGTCGCAAAACGTCCGCATTTAGGTCATGCGCTTGATCATTGCGTCGAGGCGCAAGCGCAAAATTTTGAGTGTTCTGCGTAAATCGTCAGTCGCAATCGCGGAGACAGGGGCTATATTCGAAAGAACAGGAGGCCACATGACTCGCACGCTTGCCTTTGTTTTCTCGGCACTAATCCCGCTGGCCGCTTGGGCGGCGGACGGCACGGCGCCCTCAGATGACAGCTTTGTTCGCCCGGCAGGCGACAGCGAACTCAGCGATTTTCTATGGGTCAACCGCCCTATCGTTGTCTTTGCAGACACGCCAGCCGACCCGCGATTCCAACAACAGATCGACATGCTATTGGATGGCGAACAGGCCATGCGTGACCGGGACGTCGTGGTCTTGACTGATACCGACCCGTCAGCGAAATCCCCGATCAGGGCGCAACTGCGCCCGCGCGGGTTCCAGATGGTGTTTGTCGACAAAGACGGCGTGGTGAAACTACGCAAACCCTCCCCTTGGAGCGTTCGCGAGATCGGCCGATCAATCGACAAGACACCCCTGCGTGAGCGCGAAATCCGCGAACGGCGCGAGGGTGGCTGAACACTTTCGACACCTCCACGGCCTCCGGCGTGGCACGCCGGAGCCTTTGGAAGATGTGTCGAAAGCGTCTTCATGATCATTCGAACTCGATGATCACTTCGTCTACGGCAAGGCTGTCGCCGGGACCAGCATTGATCTTGGCAACAGTGCCCTTCTTCTCGGCGCGCAGGATGTTCTCCATCTTCATCGCCTCAATCGTGCACAACGCCTGACCTTCCTGTACCTCTTGCCCGACTTCCACGTCGATCTTCACGACCAGGCCTGGCATCGGGCACAGCAGCATTTTCGAGGTATCCGGCGGCAGTTTTTCTGGCATCAGTTTGGCCAGCTCTGCATGACGCGGACGGCGCACCAGAACCTTTAAATCGGCCCCCCGGTTGCGAATGCGGAACCCGCCCGAAACCTTGCCCACCTTCAGAACCAACGGGCTGCCATCGACATCTAATACGGCCAGCTGATCGCCCGGCGTCCAATCCGAGGCCACACGCAGGGTCGAGCCATCTTCGAACTTGACGGTCGCACCTTCTTTGTCTGCGTTCACCTGAACCGGCAATTCGTGACCTTCCAGCGATACAACCCAGCGTTTGCCAACCTTGCGTTCATGATTGTCCATCCGACCCGACACGCGGGTGCGGCGGATTTCGGCCACACGGTGCATGGCCGCGCAGGATGCAGCGATCCGGCGCAGGTCATCTTCGGGCAAGGATACGCCCTCGAACCCATCGGGATATTCTTCGGCAATGAAAGCCGTGGTCATGTCACCACTGATGAACTTCGGGTGGTCCATCACTGCAGACAGGAACGGCAAGTTGTGACCAATGCCTTCAACCTCGAAACTGTCCAGGGCAACGCGCATCGCCTCAATCGCGGCTTCGCGGGTCGGTGCCCAGGTGCAGAGTTTTGCAATCATCGGGTCGTAATACATGCTGATCTCGCCGCCCTCGTAGACGCCGGTATCGTTGCGCACTGCCGCTTCACCTTCGTGCGCGTCGCCCTGCCATTTACCGTTGACCAGCATCGGACCAGCCGCAACCTCTTGCGGTGGGCGATAACGGGTCAGACGGCCAATCGACGGCAGGAAGTTGCGATAGGGATCTTCCGCATACAAACGGTTTTCAATCGCCCAGCCAGTCAGCGTCACGTCGTCTTGCGTGATCGACAATGGCTCACCAGCGGCCACGCGGATCATCTGTTCCACCAGATCAACGCCGGTGATCAACTCGGTGACCGGGTGTTCCACCTGCAGGCGGGTGTTCATTTCCAGGAAGTAAAAGTTCTTTTCCCCATCGACGATGAATTCCACCGTGCCCGCGCTGGAATAACCCACGGCCTTGGCCAATGCCACGGCCTGTTCGCCCATAGCTTTGCGGGTCGCTTCATCGAGGAAAGGCGACGGTGCCTCTTCCACCACTTTCTGATTCCGGCGCTGGATCGAGCATTCGCGCTCGCCCAGATAGATCCCGTTTCCGTGGCTGTCACACAAAACCTGAATTTCGATGTGGCGCGGCTGGGTGACGAATTTCTCGATAAAAATCCGGTCATCCCCGAACGAGTTCGCGGCCTCGTTCTTGGACGACTGGAAGCCCTCGCGCGCTTCTTCGTCGTTCCACGCGATCCGCATGCCTTTACCACCGCCCCCGGCGCTGGCCTTGATCATGACCGGATAACCGATTTCGTTGGAGATTTTGACCGCCTCATCCGCATCTTCGATCAAGCCCATGTAGCCTGGAACCGTCGAAACATTTGCGTCCTGAGCAATTTTCTTCGAGGTGATCTTGTCGCCCATCGCTTCGATCGCGCCTTTCGGGGGGCCGACAAAGGCCACGCCTTCGGCTTCCAGCGCTTCGGCGAATTTGGCATTTTCCGACAGGAAGCCATAACCAGGGTGAACGGCCTGTGCACCGCTTTGGCGGATAGCGTCCATGACCTTGTCGATCACGATGTAAGACTGATTGGCTGGCGGCGGCCCAATGTGCACGGCTTCATCTGCCATCGACACATGAAGCGCGTTCTTGTCCGCGTCCGAATAAATGGCAACTGTGCCGATACCCATTTTGCGGGCGGTTTTGATAACCCGGCAGGCGATCTCGCCCCGGTTGGCGATCAGGATCTTATTGAACATGGAACGTCCTTTGGCTTGGTGTTCTGGAAACGCAAAACGCCGCCGCAGGGAACGATCCCCGCGACGGCGTGATGCGCGATGACGGACGGGACGAAAGGCGCCCCCAAAATGATGCGTTAGTTACAGGTGTTCTGCGTTTTGCAGTAAAGCACGTTGCCCGCTGCGCCGACGGCCGCGCCGAAAAGCGGGTCGGCATTGAGGACGGCTGCGCCGACAGCGCCGGCCCCACCACCCAGGATAGCCTGTTCGCCTGTGGTGTCGCCGCACGCAGCCAAGCCCGCGCAGATCGTCGCAACAAAGATGAGCCGTGAGATTCGCATGATATCTGCCCTTTTTGGTTTCTTGGTTTGTTGGGCGTCAGATGCGCGAAACGCAGACTGTTATTCAATATCAAAGAGTGTACAGGCAGAATTTGTGCAGGTTTTTGCCTTTGTTCGCCGCGTTCTCGCAAAAAGAAAAACGCGGACAGGTCTTTGTGGGGAACACAAGCCTGCCCGCGTGAGGAAGGGGTACGGAATAGTAGGTGCACGTGCGGCGCAGGCAAAGTAGAGCCGCACGGCTCGTTCACCTTGCACGCCACAATCTCACCAGAAAACACAGCATTGTTTCTGCGCGTTGTCTCGGCTGGAATCTGCCCATGCAGCGAGACCTCGCGCAAGTTTGCGCCGAAACCTCTTTTACGACCCACGGATAGCGAAGCCATCTTGCCCGTCACATTTCTGTTACAAACCAGCTCCTCGCACAGAAGCTTTACACACGCGGCATCACGGCATGACACTTTTTTGATAAGCAAAATCGTATTTGGATTCATATGGTTGACAGATCGGTTCACCCAGTCGTGATTTTTCTTAGCTTCAGCCACACAATTCCTTGAGAAAATTATAGTTTTTCGTCTCACCCTTGTGATTTCCGTCGCTACTGAACGCGTGAAACGTTGGGTTTGCACACTCGCACACAAGGAAATACCCACATGACGACTACAAGACTGAAGGCACTCCTGCTTGCTGCCTCTGCACTCAGTGTGACCAGCACCCTTGCTTATGCTCAGGAAGCCCAGACCCAAGCCGAGCTCGACGCACTGCGCGCGAGGGTCGAGGCGCTGGAATCCGCGAATAACAGCACCGCCGACGGAGATTTTCGGATCGGTAACACCACTTTGGACGTTTACGGTTACGTCAAGGCCGATTTCTTCTATGACTTCGAATTCGATCAGGGCGACACTGCCTTCGTGAATGTTATCGGTGAACCTTCTGCCGCGACTGATGGCACCTTTGGCGCCACGGTGCGCCAATCGCGGATCGGATTGCGCACCTCCACGCCAAGCGGAATCGGAGACATCGGCGGGCAGTTGGAACTTGACTTGTTTGGCTCGGGTGGTACCGCTGAGCTGCGTGTGCGTCACGCAAACATCACGATCGGGGACCAGTACCTGATCGGTCAGTACTGGACCAACTTCCAACCGCTTGATTCCTATCCTACCTCGGTCGAATTCAACGGCCCGGTCGGCGTCGCCTTCGCCCGTGTTCCGCAGCTGCGTTACACTGGACAGCTTGGAAGCAATGCTCAGTTTGCCGTTTCGGTCGAAGAAAATGTCAGCGGTTCGAACTCTGACGATCCGGTCCTCACGGCCTCGGCGGAATACAACGACGGCACCTACATCGCACGCGGTGCGGTGCTTTACGGCAAAGCCAATTCCGGCAGTGTTGAAGTTGACCAAACAGGCTTTACTGCCTCTGCCTCGGTACGCCCGTGGCAAGGCGGGCTGTTCCAGGTCAACTATGTAACGGGTGAGGCCCTTGGCCCATACCTCGTCGGCATTGGAGATGCGATTGTCGGAGGTCAGGCGAATGATGTTGACGGCTACACTATCGAGTTCAGACAAGACCTGAGTCCGAAGTGGAATGTCGGCATTGCATATGGTCGCGAAGATTATGACCTTCCCACCTCGACCGGCACATTGTCCTTCACCGAGCTGGAAACGATCCACGTCAACGCGTTCTACAAGGCGACCGACAATCTGACCCTCAGCGCCGAGTACATCTATGGTGAGCGGAACGACGCGTCCACCGGCCGTACCTTTGATGGCAATCGCGTTCAGCTTGCCGCTCAGCTGAACTTCTGACACCGCACATAGATCCTGCCCGTCTTTGGGCAGGATCGCCGCAACACCGGGTTCGGCTCTCTGATATGCGGTAGCCAATGTCAAAATCAGCCCAACTCGTCGATGACATCAGGAAAGGATGCGCGAGCCGCATCCACATCAATGACCAAAAGTGCATCATAACTGGCCGGATCAAACGGATCCTCTGCAGGAACCACCTCGCGCCCGAACAACCAGCTCAGGCGACCTGCATCCAGGTTGCCCCGTTCGAACGGCTGATCACCGAAATGAACCCAAAGCGCTTCCATGAACGCGGTATCTGCGCGCTTGTCAGCAGGCCTGCGATCGCGAAACCGTTCCCGACGGGTCAGAGGCGTCACACCTTTTGGATTGGCGCGACGAATGGTGAACTGAAAATCCGTACCGGTCAGGCGACCGGGGAAGCCACGATGCTTCAACATGTCAGCACCCCCGGTTTAACACGTACAGACAAGGACAAATCATGCCCGAAAAGGGATGGAATCATGTTGCGCACCTCCAAAGCCGCACCGTTGGTCTGAGATGCTCTGACTTCATGACGGGAAAAGTTCATGATCAAAGCCCCTCCCAGATACACCGGGACTGCTCCAGCCGGTAGGCTTCAAAAAATTGCGTCGCGTCCGGGGCGACATCGCCAAATTCCAGCGGTCTGTCCGACAACGAAATGACAACCCGCGCAGGCTGCAGCTCATGTTCCGCCACATAGGGAACCGCCAGAATTTGGCACAAGTGCTCCATATCCTTGGACGCCACATCATAAGTGATCCGCCCTACCGTCCCGCCGATCCTTGGCGCAATGAAACGAAAGCGCACCCACAACTCGCCCGGATTGTTATCAAGCAGAACGTCATCCAAATGCACAGGTTGGCCCGAGGGTACCGGCAACGGCGCATCTGATTGAGCAAGACCCGGAGAACAGAGCGCACTGAACATCAGACAAATGGCGCGACCCCGGACTCGCCAAGGGCAAGCTCCTCCTTCCGGGATCGCGCGCGCAGTGCTTTTGAACTGCGCTGATCTATGTCTAACGGGTCGGATCATTCAACTATTTGCCGATTCTTGTCAATTCCGCCTCAATTTTGGGCAATATTCGCCCAAACTTCAGCCGGACGGCGTGAAGGAACACCAGGGTAGGCTGCGCTGCCCCGGATTGATCAAAGCGGGATATTGTCGTGCTTTTTCCAAGGGTTCTTCAGCTGCTTACCTCGCAGACTGGCAAATGCCCGGGACACGCGGCGGCGGGTCGATTGAGGCATGATCACCTCATCGACAAAGCCGCGCTCGGCCGCAACAAAGGGATTCGCAAACCGATCTTCGTAATCCGCGACGTGCTGTGCTGTCTTTTCCGCATCCCCGAGGTCAGCACGGTGGATGATTTCAGTTGCGCCTTTTGCACCCATCACAGCGATCTCGGCTGTAGGCCAAGCATAGTTGAAATCACCGCGCAGGTGCTTGGACGCCATAACCACATATGCACCGCCATAGGCTTTTCGCGTGATCACGGTCACTTTGGGCACTGTCGCCTCGCCATAGGCATAAAGCAGCTTCGCGCCATGTTTGATCACACCGCTATATTCCTGCTGGGTGCCCGGCAGGAAGCCCGGAACATCCACAAAGGTCAGGATCGGGATTTCAAAACAATCGCAGAAACGCACAAAGCGCGCCGCCTTGCGCGAGCTGTCAATGTCTAGACATCCCGCCAATACCATCGGCTGGTTGGCAACGACCCCAACGGTCTGACCCTCTAGACGGATAAAGCCGGTGATGATGTTTTTGGCAAAGTCTTCTTGGATTTCGTAAAAGTCGCCCTCATCCGCAATCTTGGTAATGAGCTCCTTCATGTCGTAGGGCGTGTTGGGATTGTCAGGAACAAGCGTGTCCAGCGACGGCTCAAGCCGGCCAGGCTCGTCAAAGAAGGGGCGGACCGGGGGCTTCTCGCGATTGTTTAGAGGTAGGAAATCCACCAGTCGACGGACTTCTGCCAAAGCCTCGACATCGTTCTCAAACGCCGCATCCGCAACCGAAGACTTCTTGGTATGTGTCGATGCACCACCCAGTTCTTCGGCCGTCACGACCTCGTTGGTGACAGTTTTGACCACGTCGGGACCGGTCACAAACATGTAAGACGAATCTTTGACCATGAAGATAAAGTCGGTCATCGCCGGGCTGTAAACCGCGCCACCGGCGCAGGGGCCCATGATTACGCTGATCTGCGGAACGACGCCGGACGCCGTGATATTGCGCTGGAACACTTCGGCATACCCTGCCAGCGAGGCAACGCCTTCCTGGATTCGCGCCCCACCCGAGTCGTTGATCCCGATGATAGGTGCTCCATTCTGCACCGCCATATCCATGATCTTGCAAATCTTCTGTGCGTGGGTTTCCGAAAGCGATCCACCAAAGACGGTGAAATCCTGACTGAACACATAGACCATACGACCATTGATCGTGCCCCAGCCGGTGACAACCCCGTCACCTGCAGGCTTTTGGTTTTCCATCCCAAATTCTGTGCAGCGATGGCTGACGAACATATCGAATTCTTCAAAACTGCCTTCATCCAGCAATAACTCGATCCGCTCTCGCGCCGTCAACTTGCCACGTGAATGTTGGGCATCGATCCGTCTCTGCCCACCGCCCAGTCGTGCGTTGCCGCGGCGGTCTTCCAACTCAGAAAGGATGTCTTTCATGACGAGTATCCCCTATTAAATTTGGCGCGACACTACCCGCTCGACTTGCTCAACCAAAGACCTTTTCCGCAAATTTGCAAAACACTAGCAATACCAATCTGGATAACTGCAAATTAGCTAAGTATCGCATTGATTTTTGGCAACGACTGGCATTCCGAAAATCCGTGGCTATACATGTGAACCATGCAGTTCAGCTCTGGCGCCGTGCCGCGCACACCACCTACATTGGCAACGCTTGTTTTGCTTTCGGGCTTGTCCGCCCTGAGCATGAACCTTTTCCTGCCAAGCCTGCCCAACATGGCGCTGTATTTCGAAACCGATTACAAGGTTATGCAGCTATCGATTGCTTTGTACCTGCTGATTAACGCCATTCTGCAAATTGTGATCGGACCGCTCGCTGACAAGGCAGGTCGCAGACCCGTTCTGCTTTGGGGTCTTGCGCTGTTCCTACTGGCGACCCTGGGATGTATTTACGCGCCCAATGCCGAGATCTTTCTGGTTTTCAGGATGTGCCAGGCGGTTGTGGTGGTGGGTATGGTACTCAGCCGCGCCGCAGTACGCGACATGTACGATCAGGATCAGGCTGCGTCGATGATCGGGTATGTGACCATGGGTATGGCTGTGGTCCCCATGATCGGCCCTGCCATAGGCGGCATTCTGGAAGAGACGCTCGGCTGGAAGGCCAATTTCTGGCTGCCATTTGCCATCGGCACTTTAACCTTGTTCCTTACATTCACGGATTTCGGCGAAACTGCAGCGAAAAGCGGGAAATCGCTCGTACAGCAATTCAAAGAATACCCCGAGTTGCTAACCTCACCCCGCTTCTGGGGGTATTCACTGGCCTGCGCCTTCTCGTCAGGGGCCTTCTTTGCCTATCTGGGCGGCGCTCCGTTCATCGGAACGGAATTATTTGGGTTGAGCGCTGCTCAGGTCGGTATCTATTTTGGCGCGCCGGCCGTCGGATATTTTGCGGGGAACTTCATCAGCGGGCGATACTCCGTACGGATTGGTGTCAATCGCATGGTGCTTTGGGGCAGCCTGTTGAACGCCTTCGGCGTCGCGCTGTCAGCCCTGCTTTTTCTGGCAGGTAGCGGTACGGCACTCAGTTTTTTTGGACTTATGACCTTTGTAGGTGTGGGCAACGGCATGGTTATTCCCAATGCAACATCGGGCGCCCTATCTGTTCGCCCACATCTGGCGGCGACCGCGTCGGGTCTGAGTGGTGCTATCATGTTGGGCGGTGGTGCGGGACTCAGCGCACTGGCAGGCGCATTGCTGACCCACGAAACCGGCGCAATGCCGTTGCTGTGGTTGATGTTGACAACCGCCCTGCTGGCCATTTGCGCCATAGCGGCCGTCATCCGACGCGAACGGCAATTGGGGCTCTGACAGCTTGCATGGATAGGTTTGCAAAGTTAGACTTCGATTTTAGAAAACTTGCAAAGGCCCTCAATGGCGACTCAAAAACTCTATGCGGGTGCAAAGCTGCGCGAGATGCGCACACGACTGACCCTGACCCAGCGGGAATTCGCAGCCAAGCTGGGTGTTTCCTTGCCTTACCTGAACCAGATGGAGAACAACAACAGACCGATTTCAACAACGGTTGTTTTGGCTCTGGCACAAGAATTCGGCATGGACGTGACCGAACTCAGCACAGGCGATAGCGAACGCCTTGTCTCCGACATGCGCGAGGCATTGGCCGACCCGGTGTTTGCCGACATTCAACCTCCGCTGGCCGATTTGCGCCTGACCGCCTCGAACGCCCCCGCTTTGGCCCGCGCATTCATCGAATTACACAAAACCTACCGCCAAACTCACGAGCGCCTGGCCTCACTGGACGAAGCACTGGGTCGGGAAGATGCCCGCATTCAGGCCAGCCCGTGGGAAGAGGTGCGGGATTTCTTTCATTATTGCGACAACTATATCGACGCCGTGGACAGGGCAGCAGAATTGTTTTCCAACCGGGCAGACGGGCCCGGTGGGATTCGGCAGGCCGCCCTGAACAGCCTTTCAGAACGCGGTATTCAGGTCGTTTTTTCAGACATGGACCCCCTGCGCAGATACGATTCTGAAAGCAAGATTCTTCGCCTGTCCTCGCGCGCTGCTCCGCAAACCCAAGTGTTTCAATTGCTGTTACAAGTTGCTTTGATCAGCCAGGACAAGCTGCTGGAAGCAACGTTGGATTTTGCAAAGTTTCAAAGCGAAGAGGCCCGGTCAATTGCAAAGATTGGACTGGCCAACTATTTCGCCGGCGCGTCTTTGATGCCTTATTCGACCTTCCTGACCGCCGCGCAAGAGGAGCGCCACGATCTGGAACTGCTGAGCAATCGATTTGGCGCTTCGATCGAACAGATTGCCCATCGGCTATCGACGCTACAACGCCCCGGAGCAAAAGGTATCCCATTCTTTTTCGTTCGCGTGGATCAGGCTGGCACGATCACCAAGCGGCACTCGGCCACCCGTCTTCAATTCGCGCGATTTGGCGGCGCATGCCCCTTGTGGAACGTGCATCGGGCCTTTGAAACACCAGGGCATTTTCTTCGGCAATTGGCGGAAACGCCAGATGGAGTTCGCTATATTTCGCTTGCGCGAGATGTATCGAAATCCGGCGGGTCATTCGGCGCGCCTGTCCGGCGCTATGCGATTGCCTTGGGGTGCGAGGTTCGGCATGCTCCGGCGCTTGTCTACGCCGACAACCTCGATATCAACAATGCCAGTTCTTACGAACCGATTGGCATATCTTGCCGCATCTGCGAACGGCAAACCTGCCACCAGCGCTCGGTCCCGCCCCTGGAACGTCGCCTCAGCATCGACACCGATTTACGCGGCACTCTGCCCTACGAAGTCACCTGATCTTCATCTGGCCAGAAATACCTCGGGGGAATCGCGGCCAAGGCCGCGACGGGGGCAGAGCCCCCGCCTTTTGGCTTAGGCTTTGGACAAGATCGCCCAGATTTCGTCTTTCAACGCTGCCCGCTTCTTGCGCAAATCCACTTCGGCCAATTCCTCCATCGGTTCAACATTGGTTTCTGCCCGATGCACCACGCGATTGATTTCGTGATACTCATCAGCAAGCCGGGCAAAATGCGCGTCCGACTGTTTGAGCTGGCTCATCAGTTCTACTTTGTCCGGGAACTCTTCTGCCAGTTCATGCGGGGTGTGGGACATACCTGTTCGCTCCATAATTAGTTGTTGCAAATGAGTCGTAGATGCGTCCGGCGGCGCTCGCTTTGACGCGGATCAATTTGACGCAAATTTCATCGCTGAGACGCGCGCCATCCCGCAGCGCGAGCCTCAGCGGCAGAACAAAACCAGTGTTCGCCCCTGGACATATCAATCTCAGTTTTGGCATAAAAATTTTGGCCCGGTACGTGAAAAATTCGGTCCCCTTTCGCAGAGATATTCCCTTTGATCCGACAACTCACTGTCGATCGTGACTTTCCCGCCGCCCTGTGCACCCAAGGCACTTGAATATACTGCTGATGAAGCCCCAATTTTCGGCTTTTTGCGTCCCTCTCAACGCTGGCGTAGGCACTGGAATATTTGAGGCAGGCAAAGGCTAGGCCCTGCCGCACCAGTTGATCTGCTGCATCCTGCCCACCCGACGTGCATTTTGCGACAACCCGGCCATAGCGATCCCGGTCCAATGGCACACAAGTCGCTGTTTTACCCTGATACCTCTGCCGAACGACCTGCGTAACCCACGCACCACATGGCCAGCGAGAACCTTCGGTGTCATGACAGGATTGATCTATCTCGGGGGCATCAATGCCATGCAACCGAACCCGGACTCCGCCCACACCCCATGTATCGGCGTCGATCACGTGAATCTGCCCCATAAATCGTTCTGCGGCCAACGCGACAGATGGCAGAAAGAGAACAAAAGCTAAACAAATTCTTAACATGTCCCCGATATGCGCCTGAAATCACGCGTATTCAAGCGGGGGCATGTCAAAAGGTTAACGCTGTGCCGTTGCCCAGTTCGGGTGGATCCAAGGCCGGTCATTGGCTTTGGGCAACGGGTCTTTGCCCAACAGGGAATCCGACACTTTCTCACCCACCATGATTGACGGTGCGTTGAGATTGCCGTTTGTGATCTGAGGAAAGATCGAGCTGTCCGCAACACGCAGCCCATCCACACCGATGACGCGTCCTTCGGGATCGACCACTGCGTTTTTGTCATCCGCTCGCCCCATTCGGCAGGTACCGCAAGGATGATAGGCGCTTTCCGCATGTTCCGCGATAAAGCCGTTCAGTTCTTCGTCTGATTGCACAGAAGCGCCCGGTTGGATTTCCTTGCCGGCATAGGGTTTGAACGCGTCCTGACCAAAGATTTCGCGCGTTAAACGGATACAGGTCCGGAAATCTTCCCAATCCTTTTCGTGGCTCATGTAATTGAACTTTATGACTGGCGCATCCGCAGCTTCAGCAGATCGCAGCGTAACAGATCCACGCGACGGAGACCGCATCGGACCGACATGCGCCTGGAATCCGTGGCCTTCCGCTGCTGCCTGCCCGTCATAGCGCACTGCCATGGGCAGGAAATGATACTGAATGTCAGGGTACTCAACACCAGGTTTCGATCGGATAAAGGCTGCACTTTCGAACTGGTTCGACGCCCCCAAACCCGTCTTGGTAAACAGCCATTGCGTACCGATCAGACCTTTACTGAATAGGTTCCAGTGTTTGTACAATGTAATCGGCTGCAAAGAGGCTTGTTGGATATAAAGTTCCAGATGATCCTGCAGGTTTGCGCCAACCCCCGGACGATCCGCCACAATATCGATTCCATGGTCAGCCAGATGCGCTGCCGGGCCGATTCCGGACAACATCAACAGCTTGGGCGAGTTGATCGACGACGATGCCAGAACAACTTCACGCCGAGCCTTAATGACCTCTTTCTTGCCGCCACGGATCAATTCCACCCCTGTGGCGCGACCGTTTTCCATCACGACTTTGGAAGCAAGGCCCCGAACGATATCGCAATTTTCGCGTTTTAGTGCAGGTCTCAGATAGGCATTTGCTGCGGACCAACGCCGTCCTTTCCAGACGGTCTGCTCCATCGGGCCAAAACCTTCCTGCTTTTCGCCGTTATAGTCGCCCGTGACCTCGTATCCGGCCTGCTGGCCCGCGTCGACAAACGCCTTAAACAGGGGGTTTTCACGTGGACCGCGCGAAACATGCAGCGGGCCATCTGTACCGCGCCACGACGGATCCCCGCCATGGCCGCCATCATGCCAGCTTTCCATTCTCTTGTAATAGGGCAGTACGTCAGCATAGGACCACCCGTCTGCACCCATCTCGGCCCAGGTGTCGAAATCGCGCGCATGGCCGCGCACATAAACCATTCCATTGATCGAGGACGAACCGCCTATCACCTTGCCGCGCGGACAGGCCAGACGGCGATTGTTCAGGTGCGGCTCAGGCTCGGATTGATAGCCCCAGTCATAGCGCGACATGTTCATCGGATAGCTCAGCGCCGCTGGCATCTGGATGAACGGCCCTGCATCGGTGCCGCCATGTTCGATCACCAGAACCGAGGCCCCTGCCTCGCTCAGACGATATGCCATTGCGCATCCGGCAGAGCCGGCGCCAACGATGACAAAATCTGCTTCCATTTCCATAACTCCTGCCCCGCCGAGAAGGCTGGATGCCTCCGGCGGGAGTATTTTCGAAAAGATGACGAGGTTATTCGCCGCGCGGGAAGCGGGCGTTTTCCTCGACGACGTTCAGATCCATGTGATTGCGCATGTAGCGTTCCGATGCTCTTTGCAGCGGCTGGTAATCCCACGGGTAATATCCACCCTGGCGCAGCGCCTCATAGACGACCCAGCGCCTTGCCTGGCTGGCTCGGACTTCGGCGTCAAAACGATCCAGATCCCAGCAGGCTTCGGATTTTGCGCGCAAGGTTTGTAGCGTACCTGCATGTTCGGGGCTGTCTGCCAGATTGGTCATTTCGTGAGGGTCAGCCTCAAGATCAAACAACTGATCAGGGTCCAACGCGCAGCGGTTGTATTTCCACTTGCCATAGCGCAACGAGACCAGCGGCGCATAAGATGCCTCTGCCGCGTATTCCATCGCTACCGGCGCGGTGCGCTCGCCCCCCTGCGCAAGAGGCACTAGGTTTTCACCATCCGTCCACGGTGCAATTTCATCCATATCGACCCCTGCCAATGCCCCAAGGGTTGGCGTTATGTCGATAGTAGACACCGGAGTGTCAATCCGCCCGGCAGGCAGATCAGGGGATGAAATCATCAGCGGCACACGCGCTGAACCTTCGTAGAAGTTCATTTTGAACCACAAGCCACGTTCGCCCAGCATATCGCCGTGATCCGAGACGAAGAGAATGATCGCCTCTTGCCGGGTGGTTTCCAGCACTTCGAGGATCTCACCGATCTTGTCATCCAGATAGGAGATATTGGCAAAATAGGCGCGGCGGGATTTGCGGATGTCTTCTTCGGTGATGTCAAAACTACGCCAGTCATTGGCGTCGAAGATCCGCTTGGCGTGCGGATCCTGATTGTCGTAGCCGATATCAGCGACCTCAGGCAGAAGATGCTCACAATCCTCGTACAAGTCCCAGTACTTGCGACGGGCGACGTATGGATCGTGGGGATGCGTGAAGCTGACGGTCACGCACCACGGACGATTATCCTTACCGCGCGCCAGATCATAGAGCTTGGCCTTGGCGTTATAGGCAACCTCGTCGTCATACTCCATCTGGTTTGATATCTCGGCCACACCCGCACCGGTGACAGAACCCATATTGTGGTACCACCAGTCGATCCGCTCGCCCGGTTTTCGATAATCCGGGGTCCAGCCAAAATCGGCCGGATAGATGTCGGTGGTCAGACGATCTTCGAACCCGTGCATCTGATCAGGACCGACAAAATGCATCTTGCCAGACAAGCAGGTATAGTACCCGGCCCGGCGCAAATGGTGTGCGTAAGTGGGGATGTCGCTGCGGAACTCAGCTGCGTTGTCATAGACGCCTGTGCGCGAAGGCAATTGACCGGACATAAAGCTGGCCCGCCCCGGCGCGCAGAGCGGCGACGCCGTGTATGCGTTTGCAAACCGGGTCGAACGTTCGGCCAACTTCTTCAAGTTCGGGGCATGAAGCCAGTCTGCGGGACCGTCGGGAAAGAGGGTTCCGTTCAGCTGATCCACCATCAGGATCAGAACGTTCGGTTTTGTCATTTTTCAGCCTCGAGCAGAGTGTTGAGCACGCGTTTCGCGTGTGACACGGCCAGTTGCGGTTCTTCCGGCGCGCTGAGCGCCGCGCGGATGTACAACCCGTCAATAAGAGCAATCATGTTTTCAGCAGCTTCAACCGGGTCCTGCATCCTGGCGCGCAAAGCGTGGATCAGGTTTGAACGGATGCGTGCCTGATAGATCTGCCACAAGCG
The DNA here is from genome assembly GCF_013110775.1 of Ruegeria sp. HKCCD7296. NCBI lineage: Bacteria > Pseudomonadati > Pseudomonadota > Alphaproteobacteria > Rhodobacterales > Roseobacteraceae > Ruegeria > Ruegeria sp. HKCCD7296. The sequence continues at coordinate 79,473 of NZ_WVRF01000005.1, read as the reverse complement.
CAGTGCATCATCATTGGTTTGCGCCAGAACATAGAAGGTCATCCACGCAGCGATCACGTCAGGTGTGAAACACGAGGGGGCGAAACACGCCTCAATGATCGCCTGCGCCCGGCCTTCCGGAGCAGATGCCTTCAGTTTGGCCCGCGCCTCATCACCGAAATCCGAAAGGATCTGACGCATCGCCGCCAGAAAAATCTGATCCTTGCCGCCGAAATAATGATGCGCCAGCGCGCTGGACATACCTGCCCGTTTCGCAATTTGGCTAACTGTAACATCAAGGGATTTCTGCACACCCAGCTCGGCAATTGTCGCGCGGACAATAGCATCGCGGCGGATTGGCTCCATTCCAACTTTTGGCATCATGACCCCCTGAACAGGCGTTATGACTCCAAACTAGGAGTTTTTTATTGACTCGTCAATCAATGAAGGTCTCGATGGTGCCGGTATCACAGCTTCGGAGCAATACTCGGGGGCGTCAAGTCTCGACGATTCAGGACTGCTTCGCGCCATGAGATGAAGCTGACGGCGCACAGGATCAATGTGCCTCCGGCGACGACCCAGATATCAACGCTTTCATGGAACACGACTGCGCCCAGCAATGTGGCCCAGATGAGTTGAAGAAACGTGATCGGCTGCGTGACGGCCACAGGTGCAGCCTGCAAGGCCAGCGTCATGAAATAATGACCGGCGGTGGCAAAACAGGCCACCAGAAACAGAACCCCGAGATCGCGCAAGCTGGGTTGCGTCCAGACGGCCACAGCAAATGGGATCAGCGCAAGCGTCACCCAAATCGACAAATGCGCCACGACGACCGAAGGTGGCACATCCCGCACCAACAGTTTTGCCAGCAAATAAGAACCGCCCAGTGTCAGCGCCGTCCCCAGCATAGCCAGATGGCCCGCTGACACCTCTCGAAACCCGGGCCGCAAGATGATCAGCACACCAACCAAAGCAACAAGAATTGCCGCGATCCGCCGAAAGGCCAGCTTTTCCCCCAAAAACAGGGCCGCGCCCAAAGTCACGTAAACGGGCGTCATGTAATTCATGGCCGTGACTTCTGCCAAGGGGATCTGTGTCATGGCAAAGAACCACAGCATAACAGCAACCGCATGAACCACCCCGCGCACCCCGAACAGGGTCAACAGCCGGGGTGTCAGTTTGGTCGCCATGATCGACCGCAGTGCCGGAAGAAGGAACGCCAAGCCCAGGGCGTATCGCAGGAACGCAGCCTGAATCGGGTTGATGGTCGTGCCCAGCGACTTCACCAAAGCTGTCATTACAACAAAAGACAGCCCGGCGGCAAACATCCAGAACATGCCTGCAAGAGGACGGGACGAAACGGTGTGTGAGGTCATGGCCTAGGTTGAACACCGAAACCGAGCCAGGAACAACCCTTCACATGACAACAAGTTTCAGTGCGATACCCAGCATGACGACGCCAATTCCGGCATCCAGTACTTGCCACGCCCGGGGTCTCGTAAAAACAGGCGACAAAATACCCGCGCCGTATCCAAGCGAGAAGAAGAACACAAAGCTGGAGGTCATCGCGCCCAGCGCAAACCCCAGACGGTCGTCATACTGCGCCGAGATTGAACCGATCAAGACCACTGTGTCCAAATAAACATGCGGATTCAGCCAGGTGAACGCGAGTACCGTAAGCAACGCGGCCTTCAGGCTGGTGCGCTGGCCATTGCCAATCTCCATCACCGCGCCGCCCCGCCATGCCGAATGCAAGCTGCGCAGCCCATACCAAGTTATGAACGCGGCCCCGCCATAACGCATCACGGTTTCGAACCACGGCACCGCCTGCGCGAGCGTACCAAATCCCGCGACACCTGCCCCGATCAGCAGCGCATCAGATATCGCGCAGGTCAGGCACAGAACAAATACATGCTCGCGCCGCAACCCCTGCCGCAGAATAAAGGCGTTTTGCGCACCGATCGCGAGGATCAGGCTGAAACCCAGTGCAAAACCGGCGATCGTGGATGTGGGCATGGAACCTCCTGCGCTTTGGCAGCGTTGACTAAGCCCCATCGGGGAATCTATCAAATTAAAGATTCTATTCCGAATTAAGCAAAACTAATGTTGCTAGACCCCAATCAACTTTCCGCATTGTCAACCATTCTGCGGCTTGGCAGCTTTGAGGCCGCAGCCATGGAATTGGCTGTCACGCCTTCGGCAATTTCCCAGCGCATTAAGGCGCTGGAGGATCGTGTTGGTGCGGCGCTGATCCGCCGGGGTACACCTTGCACCGGAACACCCGCAGGGCTGCGCATTGCCCGATATGCCGAGGATGTTGGACTGCTTGAGGCGCAATTGGTCCGTGAGCTGGCTTTGGAACAGGATCCTGTATCGGCGCGGGTTCGCATTGCTGTGCCTGCTGATGTACTGGCCACTTGGTTTATCGATGTAATGGCGCAAGTACCCGATATGCTGTTTGATCTTGTCATCGACGATCAGGACCATTCGGCCGAGTGGTTGAAACGCGGCGAGGTCAGCGCCGCCGTCACAGTAGGCGGGCGTCCTGTTACAGGGTGTGATGTGACGCCGCTGGGTGTCCTGCGATACCTGCCCACAGCCAGCCCTGCCTTCATCGAAACGTGGTTCAAGGATGGTGTTAACGAGGGCACGCTCGGCAAAGCGCCATGCCTGGTTTTCAACCAAAAGGACAGTCTGCAGAAGGCATGGCTTTCGCAATATGCCGCGCCTAACCTTTCGCCGCCGTTTCATTTCCTGCCGTCCTCGAACGGGTTCGTGGATGCCGCGATTGCCGGTCTGGGATGGGGCATGAACCCAGCAGTCCTTTCCAAAGACGCCTTGGAAGACGGGCGGTTGCAACCCCTCCTCGCTAATGCTCCGCTGGATGTTGCCCTCAACTGGCAGGTCGGTCGCGTACTTGCACCCGCCCTCAAACCGCTTACACATGCCGTTCGACGTGCCGCCAAGCAGGTCCTGTTACCGCCCAGCGCGAACTGATCGCACACCACAGTTTCGGAGGAACCGATGTTCTCACGCGATGCCCTCAGCTATAATCCCATTCCCCTGCCGGACCGATCCGAGATCAGCGACGCGGACATGCAAGGTGCCGCACAACAGTTCTACGACAAGATGCGCCAGCGCCATACGGTGCGGGATTTCAGCCCCCGCCCCGTGGACCGCTCTGTAATCGAAACGTGTTTGCGCACAGCGGGCACTGCGCCTTCTGGCGCCAATCACCAACCGTGGCACTTTGCTGCGATCTCCGCCCCTGACCTGAAGCAACGCATCCGCGAAGAGGCCGAAGAGGAAGAACGCCGGTTCTATGCGGGCGGCGCGGGCGACGAGTGGATCAAAGCGCTTGAGCCCATCGGCACCAACGCAGTCAAAGAGCATCTGACTTTTGCACCCTGGCTGCTCGTGGTGTTCGCCCAGCGCTGGGGACAATTCGAAGATGGGACGCGATACAAGAACTACTACGTGCCGGAAAGCGTGAACATTGCCACCGGCTTTTTGCTGGCTGCACTGCACCATGCCGGTCTCAGCACTTTGACCCATACCCCGAACCCGATGCGGTTTTTGAACGACGCGCTGGACCGGCCCGCGTCAGAGAAACCGACGATGATCATTGCAGTGGGACATCCTTCGGAAACCGCCACGGTGCCAGCCGTGGCAAAGTTGAAGAAACCCCTGAACGAGATCTCTTCGTTTTTTTGAGAACAAGCGCTTTACTCCTGCGGCTGGGATACGTCTTCCCGGACAGGCTCCATCATTCGATAGCATGTGACGCAGGACACCAGGCTGGCGGCGACAATGAAGGCGACCGCCAATGCGACCTCATGCATATGGGCCACTGCGGCCAGGGCCGCCGAAAGAAGCACAGCTGACAAACGAGTAATAGATTTGACCGCAGCCGTCCCCTGCACGCGCAGATCTTTGGGAGCGATATCCAGAAAATACAGCTTGCGTGCACTGCTGATCCCCGTCACCGCCACGGTGACAACAAACAAAGCGATGGCATGCAGATGCACATCGTGATCGATGCCCAAGAAGTGGAACGCCAAAAGGACGCTTCCGGTGGCAGCCACCATCAAGGTTCCAACCATCATAACAGCGCGATGGGACTTCATGTTCACGAATTGCCATAATGGCCCCGAAACAAGGTACCCTGAAGCAGAAGACACGATCATCGCAGTCAGACCTTGTGCCGAACTGTGATGCGCCTCTGCCGCGATCAACGCGAAGAACGGAACAGAGAGCGTGACCGCCACCAACGGCATACGCATGATCATGAAGCGCCGAAACCAAGGGAATTCGAACATGCTCAGAATACCCTGAACATTGGCCCTAAATGACAGTTTTGGTTTGGTTTCAGCTTTCTTTGCCGGTTCAGCAGTGCCTGCGTTCTCGGTCATTGCCAACATCAGAAGCCCCGAAAACATAAAGAATGCAACAGACACGCCGATCATGGTGGAATGTCTTGAAAACGGTGGGTTTTCCTTGGTGATCTGATGCACTAGCAGAGCAAGGCCAATGGCACACAGGCCGCCACCCCCAAGCTGCAAATATTGCATCACCATGCGCGAGCGTGAATGGAGATGATCGCCTAGCAGGTCGGTGAACATGAGGTTCTGGACCTCGTCCACCAAGCCGATCACAAAGAAAACCGAAACGAAGATCACAGCAATCAGCGGAACGATCCCGGTCGCGGCGGCGGCCATGGCCGTCACCAGGCAAGCGCCGATAACAGCTTCGGTCAGGGCAATGGCCCGCTTCTTCTGAGATTTTGCCGCTACGGATTGCGCCAGAAAGAAGTCAGATATCATGCTGCCGACCATCCGGACCGAAACCAAAGCACCCGCCACGAACATTGGCAGCTCAAAAGACACCGCCAGAAACGGCAATACCACCGATGGGCTGCCAAGGGTCCACGCAACCTGAGACATAATACTCTGCCCAGTCAGAACAGGCACATTGCGTTTGGCAGCATCGGGTGTCTCGGGCGTCATGGGTCTTGCGGTCGCATCTTTCCATAGATCAATACCCGCCCAACCTAAGCGCATCCGCGGATTCCGCCAACAACCATTGGAAATCGCCCGGAAACGAAAAAACCCGACCAGGTTGGCCGGGTTTCCAAACCGCATCTTGCGCTTTTTCAGAGCTGCGCCATCACTTCGTCAGTGGCTTCGAAATTGGTCGTAACGCGTTGCACGTCGTCATCGTCTTCCAGCGCATCCACCAGCTTCATCAGCTTTTGCATATCTTCCAGCCCCAGCTCGGTCGTGGTGGTGGGCTTCCATACCAGCTTGGTCGATTCCGATTCACCCAACGCTTCTTCCAGCGCGCTCGATACATCGTTCAGGTCGGTATCGGCGCACCAGATGATGTGACCATCCTCCGAGCTTTCGACATCCTCGGCCCCGGCCTCGATCGCGGCTTCGAAAATCGTATCCGCATCGCCGGCATCCGCCTGATAGACAACCTCGCCCTTACGGTCGAACATAAACCCGACCGAGCCCGTCTCGCCCAGATTGCCGCCATTCTTGGAAAAGGTCGAACGCACGGTCGAGGCGGTGCGGTTACGGTTGTCGGTCATGGTCTCGACGATCACCGCGACACCGTTCGGGCCGTAACCCTCGTAGCGGATTTCTTCATAATCGTCGCCTTCACCGGCGACCGATTTCTTGATTGCGCGGTCGATCACGTCCTTCGGGACCGAGTTCGACTTGGCTTCTTTTACGGCCAGACGCAGGCGCGGGTTCTTGTCGGGATCAGGGTCGCCCATCTTGGCAGCGACGGTGATCTCTTTCGACAGCTTGGAAAAGAGTTTGGACCGCGCGGCGTCCTGACGTCCCTTGCGGTGCTGGATGTTGGCCCATTTGGAGTGGCCTGCCATAATGCGTCCTCGTCATCGTGATTGCGTGTTCGGCGCTCATATAGACGTTTGCGGGGGGCAGGATCAAGAGAGCGGCTTGCGACAGTACCACTGGCTTGTATGGTGACGGCATGACAACAGATCAGATCATTCTTTTTGCGCTTTTCATCACAGTCTTTGGAATGTTGCTTTGGGGTCGGTTTCGATACGACCTTGTGGCCTTTGCCGCGCTGATGATCGGCGTTGTTCTAGGCGTTGTCCCGGTGGATAACGCTTTTGCAGGGTTCGGCCACCCGGCCACCATCATCGTGGCACTTGTGCTGGTCGTCTCGGCCGGGCTGGTCCGTTCGGGGGCGGTTTTCATGATTACCCGCACTTTGGTCGATGCCTCACGGGGGCTGGGCGCGCATATTGCCCTGATGGGCGGGATCGGCGCGGTCTTATCTGCCTTCATGAACAACGTGGCTGCGCTGGCTTTGCTTATGCCGGTGGACATCCAGACCGCACGCAAAGCCGGGCGGTCTGTGGGTCTGTCACTGATGCCGCTGAGCTTTGCAACCATTCTGGGGGGGATGGCGACCCTGATCGGCACCCCTCCGAACATCATCATCGCGTCGATCCGGGCCGAGACGCTGGGCGAGCCGTTTCACATGTTTGATTTTGCGCCCGTGGGCGGGATAGCCGCAATTGCGGGTCTTGCCTTTGTCGCTCTGGTCGGCTGGCGTCTGATCCCTAACCGCGGGCCGCAAACTGAAACCTCAGAAGCACTGGCCGAGTATATCGCCGAACTAACCATCCCGCCGGGTTCGATCCATATCGGAAAACGCGTGAGTGAGCTCTATGAGGCAGCTGAAAAATCTGATGTCGCCATCATTGGTCTGATCCGCGATGGCAAGAGGCGTTATGGCCGATCCGCCCATGCCACGCTGAAGGAAGGCGACGCACTGGTTTTGGAGGCCCGACCCGAGGCGTTGGACGAATTTCGCGCCGCGCTGAATCTCGACTTTTCGGACACGCGACGGCAGGAGTTACTGACGGCTGAGGGCGACGGGCTTGAAGTCATCGAGGTGGTTGTGCCGGAAAGCGCCCGCATCACCGGGCGCACCGCACAGGGTCTTGGACTGGCCTGGCGGCAGAGTACAGTGCTGATGGGCATCTCACGTCAGGGGCGACAAATCACCCAACAGGTTCGCAAAACCGAGGTGGAACCCGGCGATATCCTGCTGCTGCTTTGCCCGCGCGACCGCGCTGCGGATGTGACGGAGTGGCTGGGTTGCCTGCCCCTTGCCGGACGCGGCCTGAATGTTACCGCAAACGATAAAGCGTGGCTGGCCATCGGCCTGTTTGCTGCCGCCGTTTTGGCCGCAAGTATTGGGTTGATCTACCTGCCGATAGCTTTGGGTCTGGTTGTCATCGCTTATGTGCTGACCAAGATCATGCCAATTGCCGACATCTATAATCACATCGAATGGCCGGTGGTTGTCCTTCTGGGGTCGATGATCCCACTTGGCAGTGCTTTGGAGACCTCTGGCGGGACTGAACTCATTGCAAATGCGCTGATCCAACTGACCGATGGTCTGCCCGCTTGGGCGATCCTGACTGTGTTGATGATCGTGACCATGACATTGTCGGATGTGCTGAACAACACTGCCACCGCCATTGTCGCCGCCCCTGTTGGTATCCAAATGGCCCGCACGCTCGAGGTTTCACCCGACCCATTCCTGATGACGGTTGCGGTAGCTGCCTCGGCCGCGTTCCTCACGCCAATTGGACACAAGAACAATACGCTGGTTCTGGGCCCCGGAGGCTATCGGTTCGGCGATTACTGGCGCATGGGTCTGCCGCTTGAGGTGCTGATCATCGCGGTTTCCATACCTGCCATCCTTGTCTTCTGGCCGCTTTGACGGGTAAAGGCAGCATATGAAACGCTTTTTGATCCTGCAACTGCGCCCGGAAACGGATGCATCCGACGCCGAATATGCTTCGATTCTGGACAAGACTGGCCTTGCGCCCGAGCAAACCCACCGTATCCGGCTGGATTGTGAGGACCTGCCTGAAAGTTTGGATGTAACAGACTATGCAGGTGTCATCGTTGGCGGTGGTCCCGGCTGTGTCAGCGATGATCCCGCGACGAAATCTGAACTGGATGCAAAGATCGAAGGTGCGGTCATGGGGCTCATGCCGCAGATCACGGCGCAGGATCACCCCTTCATGGGCTGCTGCTATGGTTTGGGCGTTCTGGCCGCACATCTGGGCGGTGAAGTCAGCAAAGCCCGCTATGGCGAACCGGTCGGACCGTCAGCCTGCCGCCTGACGGACGATGGTGCCAATGATCCACTGACAGCCGGGCTGAACCTGGAGTTCGACGCCTTCGTTGGCCACAAAGAAGCTGTTCAGGCTTTGCCCGAAGGCTGCGTACATCTTGTTGCCTCAGACCCCTGCCCGTTTCAGATGATCCGCTTTGGTCAGAACGTCTATGCCACACAGTTTCACCCCGAAGCGGATGCAAGAGACTTTGAGCAGCGCATCAACATCTACAAACATCACGGCTATTTCCCGCCCGAAGACGCCCAGCGCCTGATCGACATCTGCAACGCCGCAGACGTCACCCAACCCGGCGAAATCCTGCGCCGCTTCGTCGAACGCTACAAGTGACCTAACGGCGCGGTTGCCTGCGCCTTTCATGCTCGCATAGGCTGATCCGAAACGACTTTGGGAGGAGTTGTTCTTGGATTTGCTCATCAATGTCGGCCTGCCGATCTCGCTTGCCACCATAATGCTGTCCCTAGGCATCGGGCTAGAGATCGCGGATTTCCGGCGTGTGCTGAACCGGAAATATCCTTTTGCAATTGGTGCGGTATGTCAGGTCGTACTTCTGCCCATTGCTGCGTTCTTCACCGTCACACTGTTTGGACTGCCCCCTGAAATCGCAGTTGGCTTCATGCTGCTCAGCTTTTGCCCGGGCGGTGTGACCAGCAACATACTGACCAAGCTGGCCAAGGGTGACGTGGCGCTTTCCGTCAGCCTGACTGCGGTGATCAGCATCTTGTCAATCCTTACAGTGCCCTTTCTGGCCGCGTGGTCCATCACCTATTTCATGGGGGAAAACGCACCTGATGTGTCGATCAGCGGTCTGGCCATTGCCATGTTTCTGATCACAACCCTTCCCGTTGCCATTGGGGTCGGAGTTCGCAGGTTTGCAACCGGGTTTGCAAACCGCATCGAGGGCGGACTTTCGACGCTCGCAACCGTTTTGTTTGTATTGATTGTCGTGGCCGCCCTGGCTGGAAACTGGCAGATTTTCATTGATAACCTGGGCATCATGGGCACCGGTCTGATCTCGCTTAACATGGCCCTTTTGCTTATCGGGCTGGGGATCGCACGTGCTGCAAATCTGTCATGGGCCGAGTGTAAAAGCATATCAATTGACACTGGCATCCAGAACTCGACACTGGGCATTACACTGGCGGCCCTAATCACAGGCACAGAGAGCGGATTTAGCCCTCTGGCCCTGCCGTCCGCAGTCTACGGGATCACGATGTATGCCGTCGTGCTGCCGTTCCTCGTTTGGTTTCGACGACGCTGAAAGGACAGTTCATGACCAAGAACACAGCAGATGCGATTGTCGTCGGCGCAGGCCTAGCCGGACTGGCCGCCGCAGCTGAACTGGGCGACCGGGGCAAAAAGGTCATCATTGTCGATCAGGAGCCCGAGAGCTTTCTGGGTGGTCAGGCGTTCTGGAGCCTCGGCGGTTTGTTCATGGTCGACACTCCGGAACAACGGCGGATGGGCATACACGACAGCCAAGAGCTTGCCCTTCGTGACTGGATGGGCAGCGCACAGTTCGACCGCGCGGAAGACGCTTGGCCCCGCAAATGGGCCGAGAGTTATGTCGAGTTTGCGGCTGGTGAAATGCGCCCCTGGTTGCATCAGATGGGTTTGCGCTGGTTTCCGGTCGTAGGTTGGGCAGAACGCGGTGGATCCTATGCGAACGGGCATGGCAACTCTGTTCCGCGTTTTCACATCACTTGGGGCACTGGCCCCGGCGTTCTGGAGCATTTCATCCGTCGGGTCCGCGAACATGCCAGCGCCGGTCTGATCCAGCTGAAGTTCCGCCATCAAGTCAGCCATATCATCATGCAGAACGGCACGGCCAAAGGCGTATCAGGCGAGGTTTTGGCCAACGACACCGCCCAACGTGGCGGAAAGACCAACCGGGACGAAGTGGGAGAGTTCGAGGCCTATGCGCCGTCGGTCATCGTTACCTCGGGTGGTATTGGCGGCAACTTTGAAATGGTTCGGCAGAACTGGCCCAAGGATCGTCTGGGCGAACCTCCAAAAGACATGGTGGCTGGCGTGCCCTTTCATGTCGATGGCCGCATGATCGCGATCAGCGAAAAAGCCGGCGGACATGTGATCAACGGCGACCGCATGTGGCATTACACCGAAGGCGTCCGCAACTGGGATCCGATCTGGCCTGCCCATGGCATACGCATTCTGCCCGGCCCCAGCTCTATGTGGTTCGACGCCAAAGGAAACCGTCTGGAACCGCCCTGCCTGCCGGGGTTCGATACGCTGGGGACGCTGAAGGAAATCCTGAAAACAGGATACGAATACAGCTGGTTTGTTCTGACCCAAAAGGTCATCAAGAAGGAATTCGCCCTATCCGGGTCTGAACAGAACCCGGACTTTACCTCCGGCAGTTGGAAAGAGGTCATCCGTCAGCGCATCCTGTCAGGCTCCAAAGCAACCGCACCGGTGGAAGCGTTCAAAGAACATGGCGAGGATTTCGTCGTCGCCAACACGTTGACCGAACTGGTCAACGGGATGAACCATCTGGGCGGTGGGCTGATTGACGAGGCGCACTTGCGCGGGCAGATCGAAGCGCGCGACTCGCAGGTCGACAATCCATTCTCAAAAGACGCCCAGATGATGGCGATTCTGGCCGCCCGAAACTATCGCGGCGACAAGCTGATCCGCACAGCAAAACCGCATAAGTTCCTCGATCCGGCCAACGGCCCGCTGATCGCAGTCAAGCTGCACGTTCTGACGCGTAAAACGTTGGGCGGGTTGCAAACCAACCTGGACAGCCAGATGATCGGAGGCGATGGAAATGTGGTGCCTGGCCTGTTCGCCGCTGGCGAAGTCGCCGGGTTCGGCGGTGGAGGCTACCACGGCTACAACGCGCTCGAGGGTACGTTCTTGGGCGGTTGCATATTTTCGGGGCGCAACGCAGGGCGGTCTAGGGCTGTCGCCTGATGGCCCCTCTGCTTTATTTGCGGACCAGCTTGATCACCGGCTCTCCGTCGCCGTTCAGAAGAGCCAGCGCGTCGCCTTCCATCGCAAAGGACGTGACGCTTTGCATCGTCTTGAGGAAGGCGCGCTCAACTTCATCCAACTCGGGCGGACAAGCCATGAGGGTTGCGGCCATGTTGTCGGGAAATGTGAGCCGGTTGCCTGAAATCTCGGCCTGACCGCTGAACCGGTTACAGCCGCCGCTGCCACCAAAGGACCCGCCTTGCCCAAAACTCAGCTCTGGGCGTTTTTCCGTCTCAAGAGGCGCGCCATTCAGGGTTGCGGCAACCCATTCGGTGTTCTCAATCGTCACACTTCCCTGACTTTGGGCTTGGACCAGCAACAAGTCAGCCGAGTTCCCCGCTTCATTTGTCAGGACCGGATAAACCGTGTCCGTGGTGAATAGCAGCCTTTGCCCCGTCGTGACCGTGGCACGCACAGCATAGCTGTGCCCGTCCTCAATCAACGCGTCATCATAGGTCAGTTCAAACTTCGCAGGCACACCTGTCAGTGCATATCGTTGCGCTGCAAGTGTCACGGCTGGCGCATCGGCCAGCGAAATATCCTGAAGTTCGACAAACAGGGTTGCATTGGGCGGAAGGGCGATACGCTCTCGATACGTCGCGGTACCTTCAACCGTGCCCGCCATCGCGACACTACTGATCATGGCGGCAAACACTGCACCTGCCAATATGGCTTTTCCGGTCGTCAGCATGGCAAATCCCCTTTTACAAATCACATTTCAAAAAGATCGTGTGTCTTTGCACGTTTACAAGGGCTTCCTGAAACAGGTGGCAATTCTAAGCCGATCCTAAAGGGGCCAAATCAACGGGATCAGCAGCGACGCCAGCAACCCAACTGTCAAGTTCAGCGGGATGCCCACCTTCATGAAATCGGTAAACCGGTAACCTCCGGGGCCATAGACCATCATATTCGTCTGATAGCCAATCGGCGTTGCAAACGAGGCCGAAGCCGCCACCATGACCGCGACCACAAGCGGACGCGGGTCCATTCCCACGGCCTGTGCCAAACCAATGGCGATTGGCGTAACAACAACAGCAACAGCGTTGTTCGAGACCAGTTCAGTCAGGACAGAGGTCAGCAGATAGACCGCCCAGATGATCAGGAAGGGCGGCAAAGCGCTAAGCCCAGGCGCAACAGCCTCGACAATCAACGACACGGCGCCAGAACTGTCCAATGCTGCGCCAATGGCGAGCATCGCAAATATCAAAGCCAATAGCCGACCTTCGACAAAGGAAAATGCCTCATCCGCATCGATACAGCGGGTAACCAAGACTACTGCCACCGCCACAATCGAAAGCAGCAGGATCGGTGCGATGCCCAGCGCAGCAAGCGCAACAATCCCAATCAGTGCGCCTATTGCAATGGGCGCATGGCTGCGTCGGAAAGCGCGCGCCGACGGTTGGGTGACGTCCACCATATCCATTTCAGCCGCAAGCCGTTGTATGTCGGCGGGCGCACCTTCCAGCAGCAACGTGTCACCCACACGGACCACAAGATCGTCAAGTTGGCGACCGATATTCTGGTTGCGACGGTGAACCGCCAAGACATAGACACCATATCGCCGCCGCAGACGCAGCATTCCCAAGGTCCGCCCTACCATGCGGCATCCGGGTGTGATCAGCACTTCGACCGTCTTGGTTTCAACGGCAGAAACCTGATCCACACGCTTGAGTTCCTTGTTGCTTTGCAAACTCAACAACTCGGTCATCTCGGTCCGTAAAACCACACGGTCGCCAACCCTCAGCTCAACGCCTTTCAGATTGCGCCGCAGTGATTCATCCCCGCGAACCACGTCGATCAGACGGACTCCGGGTCGTTTGAACAATTGAACACCGGTCACTTCGCGCCCGATCAGGTTGCTGTCGGGTGGAATGACGGCTTCGGTAAAGAACTTCATCTTCGACCGGTCGCTGAGCAATGACGCCATACTGTCACGCTCGGGCAAAAGCTTGGGCGCGATGAAGCGCAAATAAATCATCCCGTAGATCACAAGGACGATCCCCAGCGGCGTGACCTCGAAGATTGTAAAGGGTGTCATCCCCTGAGCGCGCGCAACACCATCAACCAGCAGGTTGGTCGATGTGCCAATCAATGTCAGCGTGCCGCCCAGAATGGCCGCATAACTCAAAGGAATCAGCAACTTGGACGCGGGCACATTCAAGGTTCGCGCAATTTGTACAAAGACCGGGATCATGACCACAACCACCGGGGTATTCGACACCACAGCCGAGGCCAGAACGACAAACGCCATGAGCAGCCCAATCGCGATGCGCGGGTTGACCTGAGCCTGTTTCTGCGCGGTTGAGGTGAACGAATCCAATGCCCCCGTTCGCACCAGGGCCCCCATGATGATGAACATTGCTGCGATCGTCCAAGGCGCGGGATTGGACAAAACCGCCAACGCGCTTTGATAGGGCAGAATGCCCGTAACAAGCATCAGCGAGACGCCTCCGATGGCCACAACCTCGGTCGGATAAACCTCGCGCAGGAACATGACGAACATGCCCGCAACGATAAGCAACGCCAGAATTGCGCTGCCCGTGTCTGTCAGTGAAAGGAAATTCATTCGTGGTATTCTGTCCGAACCCGGGCCCAAGCGCCTGATGACATGCAGTTTCACGCATTGCGCACGGCAGAGCAAGCCTGACGTTTGTTATTCAGGCCCAGCTTGTTCCAAACGCCCCCCGACGCGCACCATATGCACAGATTTTGCCCGCCCGTCGCGATCATCGGTTTCCACGAAAACGCCGCTTAGCGTTGCTTCACCATTTGCAGGGGTGAACCTCGCCTTGGGCATACCGGTGATGAAGCGGCGCATCGGTTCCTGCTTGTCCATCCCGATGACCGAGTCGTAGTCTCCGCACATGCCTGCATCTGTCAGATAGCCTGTACCACCCGGCAATATCTGAGAATCTGCGGTCGGCACATGAGTGTGCGTTCCTACAACGAGGCTGGCACGTTTATCGCAATAATGGCCCATCGCCATTTTCTCGGACGTCGCCTCGCAATGCATGTCCACGATGATGGCTTGCGCCTGCCCCCCGCGAGGATGCGACTTCAGGATCGGTTCGATGGCCGAGAACGGATCGTCAAAGGGCCGTTTCATGAAAACCTGCCCAAGCACCTGCGCGACCAGAACCTTGCGCCCACCCGGTGCATTGAACAGCCGATGCCCCCGCCCCGGTGCGCCTTTGGCAAAGTTCACCGGGCGCACGATGCGCTGCTCTTTCTCGATATATTGCAACATGTCCTTCTGATCGAAGGCATGATCACCCAGCGTCAGGCAATCCGCACCCGCATCCAGAAGCAGCTTGGCGTGATCGCCGCTCAGGCCCATACCGTTCGACGCGTTTTCGCCGTTGACCACAACAAAATCCAGCCGCCATTCATCGCGCAGGCGCGGCAAGTGCTGCTGAACGGCGGCGCGGCCCGCGCGCCCCATGACGTCACCAAGAAACAAAATCCTCATGATCCGGGTCGTAGGGGCTGTGCAGGGCAATAACAAGGCGGAAGCATGAAATTTGCCGCAGAGTTGAGGGTTGAATTCACATTCACCTGTGGCAATATTTTTGAAGAGCGTTTGAAAATAGAAGGAATTCTTCGTGAAATCTTTAGTTTTACTGACGGCCAGCGTCTTGTTTGCTTCGGCTGCCGTTGCCGAAGGCACCAAAACCTCCATGCCCAACCCCGCAGCAACATTTTGCATCGAAAACGACGGGACTTATCAACTTCGGAAAAACGAAGACGGCAGCGTTTTTGGTGTCTGCATTCTGACAGACGGCACCGAAATTGATGCCTGGGATTACTTGCGCAGCCATTTCGAGCAATAACAGCTAGAAGGTCAGCACCCGGCTTTCCGTGATGACCATATCCAACGGTTGGTCTGTTGGCTCCAACGGCAGGCCCTCTGTTTCCTGCGCATCAAAGGCAAAACCGATGGCCAGCGTCGGGCGCTTGGCGCGCAAACCTTCCAGCGTGCGGTCATAGAACCCGCCGCCATAGCCCAGCCGACCACCATTTGCATCAAACGCGACCAGCGGCACGATCAGAATCTCGGGGTCGAAATAGTCATCCACCTCGGGCACTTTGGCTCCGAACGGGCCATCTTTTAGTACACCTTCGGGCGTCCAGCGAGAGAATTTCAAAGGTTGACCAGCGGCCTGAATGACCGGCACGCCAACCGGCCCGTAAGCCGATGCCTCGGCCATCGCGGGCAGAGGGTCGATCTCGGTCCGGATCGGCATATAGCCTGACATGGGTACGCCCCGGTGCCCCGCCAGAACCTCGGATAGCCGTCCGGCCGCACCGGGCAAACGCGTATCAAATGCAGCCTTGCGGCGGGCAAAGGCCGCTTTGCGGGCTGCGGCCTTGATTTCGGTCAGATCGGTCACAAGAGCACCACGCTGGCAAGGCCAAGAAAGATGAAGAACCCCATGACATCCGTTGTGGTTGTCACAAAGGTTCCGGACGCCAGCGCCGGGTCAACACCCAAACGGTCCAGCACGACAGGTACTACCGTACCCGCGAACCCGGCGATGATCATGTTCACGACCAAGGCAGAGCCGATCACGACACCCAATAGCGGAGAGTCAAACCACAACATCCCCACGGTACCCAACACGATGGCAAAGCATAGCCCGTTGAGCATGCCGACCAACAATTCGCGCCGGATAACACGCATTACGTTTGCATTGGTCAGGTCTCGCGTCGCCAGAGCACGTACGGCCACCGTCAGCGATTGTGTGCCCGCGTTACCACCCATTGACGCGACAATGGGCATCAGGATGGCCAGCGCGACCAGTTGATCAATCGCGGCCTCAAACTGTGAAATCACCAGCGAAGCACAGATCGCCGTACATAGGTTCACCGCCAACCAAGGCAGCCGCCGTCGGCTTGTCGCCGCCACACTGTCGGAAATGGAGCTTTCGTCGCTCACGCCAGCGAGGCGCAGGATGTCTTCTTCGTGTTCCTCATCCAAAACAACCATTGCGTCGTCGATGGTGATAACACCAACCAGACGACCATCAGAATCCACCACCGGTGACGAGATCAGATGGTACTGGTTGAAGGCATACGCCACGTCTTCTTCGTCCTGATCGACGGGGATGATGTGAAATTCTTCTTCCGCCAGATCGGTTAGCGGTACTTCGCGCCGCGTCGCCATCAGCTTACCCAAAGTCACCTGCGCCACTGGCTTCAGGCGCGGATCGACCAGCACCACGTGATAAAACTGCTCGGGCAGATCATCATTGGCGCGCATGAAATCAATCGTTTGCCCGACGGTCCAATGCTCGGGCGCCATGACGACCTCGCGCTGCATGAGACGGCCGGCCGAATTTTCAGGGTAGGACAGCGCCTGTTCGGCGGCGATCCGTTCGGAATCCTCCAGCGCATCCAGGATGGTTTCCTGCTGAGGCTCCTCAAGGTCCTCAAGCAGGTCGACGACATCGTCGCTTTCCATCTCGCGCACGGCTTCAGCCAGAACATCCGGGTTCAGGACCGATATCACCTCTTCGCGGACCGATTCATCCAGTTCGGACAGGATGTCGCCGTCAAATTCCTTGTCATACAGGCGGATCAGGCGGGACCGGTCAAACGGGTTGATCTGCTCAAGAAGGTCCGCGATGTCCGCCGCGTGCAGCGGCTCCATCAGCTCAATCAGCTTGTCGCGGTCGTCGATATCCACCGCATAGAGGATTCCCGCCACAACCTTGGGGTCCAGCGCATAGGCGTCCTCGTCCCGGGGCAGATCGTGTCCGGCTTCGTCACTGCCTGTCGTCATGCGCTGCCCCCTTGTCTCGGCGATTGGCCCCTAAATAGAAGAAGCAGCTACAGGAAAACAATGACAATGCGCCAATTTACCCACTTCTTTCGTCCGCCTATGCTGATGTGCGGTTCAAATGAGGTGGAGAACAGGGCAAATGGCGCAAAAGACGCTTTTGAAGGGGCGCGTTCTGAGTTTCACAGGTTCACCTTTTGAAGGAGAGCCGACCGACGCCACACGACTGCACGAAGCGGTTGTGATCGAAGACGGGCGCATCGCCGATGTTGGCACCGCCGATACGTTGACGCAGGCTCACCCCGATGCAGCCACCAAGGACCATGGCAACCATCTGATCATGGCAGGGTTTGTTGACCCGCATGTGCATTACCCCCAGACGGCTATGATCGCCAGTTGGGGGAAGCGGCTGATTGACTGGCTGAACACCTACACCTTCCCGGAAGAGATGAAGTTTGGCGATCCGGACTATGCAACCGAGATCGCCAATCGTTACCTGGACCTGACCACCGCACATGGCACCACTACGATGTGCAGCTTTTGCACAATCCACCCCGAAAGTGTGGATGCGTTCTTTACCGCAGCGCAGCAGCGTGGGCAGCGGGTGGTGGCGGGCAAGACATGCATGGACCGCAATGCGCCCGAAGGTCTGCGAGACACAGCGCAGACTGCTTACGATCAATCAGCAGCCCTGCTGGAAAAGTGGCATCGTATCGACCGGCTGTCCTATGCCATCACCCCGCGCTTTTCGCCGACCTCAACCCCGGAACAGCTGGAAGCGATGGGCGCGCTGTGGGCCGAACATCCACATTGCCTGATGCAAACCCATCTGAGCGAGCAAACGGATGAAATCGAATGGGTTCAATCCCTGTTCCCCGACGCGCGGGATTATCTTGATACCTACGAAAAGTTCGGTCTGTTGGGCCAGAACGGTCTTTATGGACACGTCATCCATCTGGAGGACCGGGAGCGGGATCGGCTGCGCGAAGTTGATGCCTCACTGATCCACTGCCCCACTTCGAACACCTTCATCGGTTCGGGTCTGTTTGACATGAATGGGCTAATCCATGATGGCCACCGCGTCGGTCTGGCCACGGATACAGGCGGCGGGTCCAGTTTCTCGATGCTGCGCACAATGGCGGCAGCCTATGAAATCGGCCAACTGCGTGGCCGCCCGCTGCATCCGGCGCAATTGCTGTGGCTGGGCACCGTCGGGTCCGCGCGGAGCCTGCGCATGGATGACTGCATCGGCAATGTCGCACCGGGGATGGAGGCGGATCTGGTTGTGCTCGACCTCGCCTCGACCCCAGCCATTGCCCAGCGCGAGGCCCATGCAAACGATGTGTGGGAGGCAGTCTTCCCGACCATCATGATGGGTGATGATCGGGCCGTGGCCGAGGTTTGGATCGGCGGGCAACAGGCTGCTTAAGCCTGCAACGCCCGCGCAAGCGCATTCTGACGCTCGATCACACGGGGCAGATCAATCGTAGTGATATGCCCATCCCGCACAATCTGACGGCCTTCAACAAACAGATGTTTCACGGTCATTGGCCCCGCCAACAGCAACGCTGCAGGATCCCAACTGCCTGCGCTTTCGATGCAACGTGTGTCCCACACTGCGATATCCGCACGTTTACCGGGCATAAGCCGGCCGCAATCGGTGCGGCCCAGCACATCAGCCCCGCCACGTGTCGCGATCTCCAACGCTTCTCGCGCCGACATGGCGTCTGCGCCGCTGGCCACTCGCTGCAGCAGCATCGCCTGCCGCGCTTCCAACATCAGGTTGCCATTGTCATTGCTGGCCGAGCCGTCCGCGCCAAGACCAACCTTGACGCCTGCGTCACGCATCGCCCGAACTGGCGCGATGCCAGATCCAAGGCGGCAATTCGAACAGGGGCAGTGGGCCACACCTGTTTTGGTGCGCGAGAACAGATCAATTTCGGCCCCATCCAGTTTGACACAATGGGCGTGCCAGACATCGGGGCCGGTCCAGCCTAAATCTTCGGCATACTGACCGGGGCGGCACCCGAACTGCGCCTGCGAAAAAGCAATGTCCTCATCATTTTCAGCCAAATGCGTATGAAGCATCACACCTTTGTCTCGCGCCAGCAAAGCTGCATCGCGCATCAGCTCACGGCTGACAGAGAACGGCGAACACGGGGCAAGGCCAACGCGGCACATCGACCCTTCTAACGGGTCATGAAACGCGTCAACAACCCGGATCATATCGTCCAGAATGGCGGCTTCCTGTTCAACAAGGCTGTCCGGCGGCAGTCCACCATCGCTCTCGCCGATGCTCATCGCGCCACGCGTTGGGTGGAACCGCATCCCCAGCTCGGACGCAGCAGAAATCGTGTCTTCGAGCCGCGCGCCGTTGGGGTAGAGATAAAGGTGATCGGAGCTGAGCGTACAGCCCGAAAGCGCCAGTTCAGCCAAGCCAATCTGGGCAGAGGTGAACATCTCATCCGGTCCGAACCTTGCCCAGATCGGGTAAAGCGTTTGCAGCCACCCAAACAGCAACGCATCCTGACCGCCCGGAACGGCACGGGTCAGGGTTTGGTAAAGGTGGTGATGGGTGTTCACCAGACCGGGTGTCACCAGACAGCCCGAGGCATCGTGAACTTCGCCCTGCGCCTGCAAGCCCTTCCCGATCTGGGCAATCTGCCCCTCGCGGATCAGAATGTCAGCCCCAGACAATTCCCGCCGGGTGTCGTCCATCGTCAGGATAAGGTCAGCGTTCTTGAGTAGGATTTCGGTCATATCGCTCTCCTGCATCTGCCCGTTTCATGCAAGGAGTGCGTTGGCCGGCGGAAAACGGGCTCAAGAACCGGCTATTTACGGTTTAACCGCCATTCGTGTGCGCGGCAACAGTGTTCAGAATCGGCGCAGTATCTCAAGGGCTGCGGCGTGAAGATCTGCGTTCGCGGCAGCCAAGGCACGACCACCATCATGCGCTGGGCCACCTTGCCAATCTGTCACGATCCCCCCTGCCGCTTGAATTACAGCGATAGGTGCTTGAATGTCGTAAGAGTTCAGGCCAGCCTCAATCACCAGATCCGCCTGTCCTGCGGCCAGAAGCGCATAGGCGTAACAATCCATTCCATACCGCGTTAGTTGCACCTGCTCGGATACGGCCTGAAACCCGGCCCGGTCTTTTGAGGTGCCGACCTCGGGAAATGTGGTGAACAAAGTAGCCTGATCCAGTGTTCTGGTATCGCGCGTTTGCATTTTACTGGTGCCCAAAGGCCCGGTCAAATGAGCGCCGGATGGCGATCCTATGAAACGCTCTCCGATATAGGGTTGATCGATGACCCCCATAAATGGCCCATCGTGATCGCTCAGCGCAATCAGAACACCCCAGGTTGGCGTTCCGCTGATAAAGCCGCGGGTCCCATCGATAGGGTCCAATACCCAAGTGCGGCCACTGGAGCCTTTATGCGCACCAAACTCTTCGCCCAGAATACCGTCTTCTGGGCGCTGCCGGGACAGAACCTCTCGCATCGCTTGCTCGGCGGCGCGGTCAGCCACCGTTACAGGGTCAAACCCGTCGGTAAGCTTGTTTGACGTTTCAAGATTTGTTTGACGAAAAAACGGAAGAATGGCCGAACGTGCTGCTTCGGCCATTTCTTCGGCAATTTCGATGTCGCTTTGGATCGTTGGTTGCATCGCTCACAGGTGCGAGCAATGTCCAACAAAGTCAAGTCACTCAGGCGACGTCGCTGAGAACTCGCGCCAACTCGAACAGACGGCGACGCTGATTTTCCGGAATCGCATAGTATGAACGCACCAGATCCAATGCTTCCTTGTCGCCCATCAGGTCGGCAGGAACGGATTTTTTGTCCGATTCGCTTTTCTGGGTTTCTTCCAAACCTTCAAAGAAAAAGCTGACCGGCACTTCCAATGCCTCGGCAATATCCCACAGGCGAGAAGCGCTGATTCGGTTGGCTCCGGTTTCATATTTTTGAATTTGCTGAAACTTGATACCAACTTGCTGCGCCAACTGCTGTTGGGTCATGCCAATCAGCCAGCGGCGATGCCGAACGCGCTTGCCCACATGGACATCGACGTGATGAGTCATTGGTATTCTCCTATACTACACAAACATCTGCGTTGGAGGTCGCGACGTCCGCTATCGCAAAATTAGAGGGTTCCCCTTAATGCACCCCTAATACGGACTGTGCCGCCCCCCTAAACAGCACTAGGCGTTTATAATGCCGGTTTTTGAATTTTTTTCAAGACGGTTGAGTCATACCCCTTTTTGAAGGGTTGTGGTTGTATTGCGTTGCGCCCTACGTGCCCGGTTGCCTTGGTTGCAAGAAACCTGCTGGTTTCGCGTTGCCTCTGATGTACCAAACCAATTGACTTTCGCCACCTCACGCGTGCCTATGACCCAAAATTGCGAGGGGACAAATGCGGGCCTATAGCGTTCAATCTACCGGAGTACCGGCTGAGCTGTGCGATCTTGAAGTACCAACACCAACGAAGGGTCAAGTGCGGGTTGCGATCAAGGCGTGCGGTCTGAACTTCGCCGACCTGCTGATGCAAAAAGGCACTTATCAGGACACGCCCCCAGCCCCTTTTACCCTGGGCATGGAAATCGCGGGCGTTGTGGATGAAATCGGGCCCGACGTGTCGGGTTTGAAACCGGGCGATCGAATTGCGGTCTACTCCGGACAGGACGGGTTGGCTGAATACGGCGTGTTTGATGCCGAACGCGCGATCCCATTGCCTGATTGCATTAGCTTTGAAGAGGCCGCCGCAATCCAGATCGCCTATGGCACCAGTCACATGGCGCTGGATCATCGAGCGAGATTGCAACCGGGCGAGACACTTTTAGTGACTGGCGCTGCGGGCGGCGTTGGCTTGACTGCAGTCGAGATCGGCAAGCTCATGGGCGCGACAGTTATCGCGCAGGCGCGGGGCGAAGACAAACTTGCCGTGGCCCAGGCCGCAGGGGCCGATCATCTGATCGACGCCTCAGAAGACCTGAGAGAGCGGGTCAAAGCACTGGGCGGCGCGGATGTCGTCTATGATGCCATCGGCGGCGACGTGTTCAAAGCTGCGTTTCGTGCCACCAACCCCGAAGGCCGCTTGCTTCCAATTGGCTTCGCGGGGGGCGAGGTGCCGCAAATCCCTGCAAACCACTTGTTGGTCAAGAACCTGACCGTCATCGGTTTTTACATCGGCGGATACTTAAAATTCCGCCCCGAGGCCGTACGCAACAGCTTCGAAACCCTTTTCCGGTGGCACGCAGAAGGGCGCATAAAGCCGCATATCAGCCATACACTGCAACTTGAGGACGTCGCGCAGGGGATGCAACTGCTCAAAGAGCGGAAGTCGACGGGCAAGATTGTAATCACGCCCTGATCGCGTTTACCCCGCGACCGCACGCAATGGGGTGCTTCCAAGCATCCGAAAATTCTGGCGCACTAGCTGCGCCAGCGCCTCAACAACTGCGCCCCTGCCTGGCTCGCCGCCATAAAGGTTGATCATGTGGGCTGGCAGATCAGGCAGCGCGCCACCGGAATCGATTTGCTCGAGATGCGAAGCTTCGGTTCCGTCTAACATGGCGTTAACTGCAAGGTCAGCACTGACCGTGGCTTCGATCGTCCGGTCATTTTCGGTTTCAACTGACAGCTCCCAAGGAATTCCCGCCGCATCCAATGCCGAAATCACCTGTGGCCGGAACAGGCACCTACGCCCAAGTGCCAGCGGCAGCGGTTGTTTGCGCCACGCAGACCCACCCGGCGCACCAATCCAGCGTAAAGGAAGCTCTGCTATTGTCTCTGCCGCCTCAGCCGCAGATGGTTCAGTTGTCAGGATCAAATCGCATTCACCACGCTTGTACATATCTTTCAGCTGCAGCGAATACGATGACACCAATTGCACGCGCACGCGTGGAAAATCTACGTTGAACCGCTGCAAGACCCTTGGGATCGCAGGATAGACAATGTCATGGGGCACACCGAGAACAACCTCGCCTTCAAAAGCTTGATCCGTCAGACGACCGATCACCTCATCATTCAGGGCAATCATTCGGCGGGCGTAAGCCAGCAGCTGCTCGCCGGATGCAGTCAACGCAATGGTACGGCCGCTTCGATCCAACAACTCCAGACCTAAAAGCTCTTCCAAACGCTTCAATTGCATGGATACGGCAGATTGGGTCAGGTGCAGAAATCCGGCAGCACGTGTCACACCGCCCTGATCTGCAACGGCCACGAAGGATCGCAGGGTCGTAATGTCCAGATTTCGCATCTTCACGATTCCTTATGGATGACATCAAAAATATTCGTTTTGAAAATATGACACATGCATCCATATCTATCAAGGAAATTGATGTTGAAAACAAAAAGCATCGCGAAACCAGGAAAGGACAAAGACCATGACCCAAGTTGCACTTCACACGACTTGCAAGCCAGCCAACCGGTCCCTGATGGTGGGAATCTTTCAGGCAATCGAACTGACCCGGCAACGCCGCGCTCTGGCGCACCTGGACGATGCCGCGCTTGAGGATATCGGAGTGACCCGCGCTGAAGCCTCTGCTGAGGCGCGCCGGTTCTTCTGGGACGCACCTGATTTTTGGAAAAGATAACTTCAAAACTCATATTTTGAAGGCGATGGGTGGTGTTTCATCTCCCGTCGCCAAATTTGTTGCGTGTTTTAGTCGGTTTTCATCCGGAATCTCTTGAAACATAGCCTCTAGTTGCCGATATTTACTGGGAAACCGCCCCGCACTCTCGGGGCGACTAAGATATTCGACAAGGGAGACCCTTTGATGGCACAATTCGACACGATCCGGACGGTATCCGGCGCGCGCGCCGCCGAGATTGACGAGGGCCTGCGCGCCCACATGAACAAAGTCTACGGCACAATGTCCGTAGGCATGCTGATTACAGCACTGGCGGCCTGGGCGATTGCAGGTCTGGCAGTAACCAGCGATCCGTCCAATGCCGTAGCACAGATCGGCGCTGATCGATATCTGACCAGCCTCGGTGGTGCGCTGTTCCTGTCGCCACTAAAGTGGGTTGTAATGTTCGCCCCTCTGGCCTTCATCTTCTTTGGCTGGGGCGCTTTGATGCGTCGTGGCTCGGCCGCAACCGTACAGCTGGGCTTCTTCGCCTTCGCAGCGGTCATGGGCGTATCCATGAGCTCGATCTTCATGGTCTTCACGCCCTACTCGATTGCGCAGACCTTCCTGGTGACTGCAATCGCCTTTGCCGGCCTCAGCCTTTACGGTTACACCACGAAGCGTAACCTCAGCGGTATGGGCACCTTCCTGATGATGGGTGTGATCGGTCTGCTGGTTGCAATGATCATCAACTTGTTCCTGCAGTCTGGCGTCATGATGCTGGCTATTTCCGCCATCGGCATCCTGATTTTTGCTGGTCTGACCGCGTTCTACACGCAGGACATCAAGAACACCTACGTCGCACATGCTGCGCATGGCGACCAGGAGTGGCTGGACAAGGCGGCCTTTGACGGCGCGCTGAGCTTGTACATCTCGTTCCTGAACATGTTCCAGTTCCTGCTCATGTTCATGGGCCAACAGGAATAACAGCTGCGAAAAGACAATGATTACAGGGCCGGTTTTCACCGGCCCTTTTCTTTGCTTCAACAAACAACTTCGGGTCGCAAGAAAACGAAAAACCCCGCCGGACCGGCGGGGTTTTATTAGTCGAGTCGAAACGTGATCAGCTACAGTTCAGCGGAACGGCGAAACCTGAACTCCGCTCGGAAGTTCCTTTGCGGAATACATTGCCAGAGGGAAGGCATCCGGTGAATCGTTCAGTCTCTTCCGCAAAGCCGACCCCTATCGAGTTATCGACTTTTACGCTGTTCGTAGATGTACGCAAAACGCCGAACAAAGTGCCGTTGACATTGACTGTACTGAGGAACAGGTCTGTGTCGCTGCCCTCTAGCTGAACAGCTGTATTTGGCGTCTGCCCACCGTTGTCGATTGCCACTGACGCGACTTTGGATGGGTCGGTCTCATCGACCCGCAGCGTTACAGTTGGAAGTTTCGCCAGCTCTGCAGGCACGTTGGTCGCATCTGGAAGAAAGGCAACGGCGCCCGGTACATCGGAGATCGTGCGTGGCTCCCCATCGATTCCGGTAAATCCGACACCTTCGCGGTTAAACGGATCTTCACAAGCCGCTAGGGTCAGGACGGCGATTGTGGACAACAAGATTTTTTTCATGGCGCTCAACATTTTGTGGCGGTTTGCTGAAGCGTACTTGCAGGTCGCCTAAAAAAGCAAGCCGCAGCCGATGCGATTGCATCACGCGCTGATGCGCCTCTGCAACGGACCCAGATCGATCTGGTCCAATCTACTCAGCAGAAGACGGCGATGCAGAATAGAAAAAGGGCTCTGCCTGACAGAGCCCTTTTAAAAAATGTCCACGTGGAACGGCAGATTACTTGATCTTGCCTTCCTTGTACTCGACATGCTTGCGAACGACCGGATCGTATTTACGAATGGTCATTTTCTCGGTCATGGTACGCGCGTTTTTCTTGGTCACGTAGAAGTGGCCCGTGCCCGCGGTCGAGTTCAGGCGGATCTTGATTGTCGTCGGCTTCGCCATGGTTGTCTCCTGCGTCCGAAAAGGCAGGGGCCTTTCGGTTGAATTCCTATGAGCGTGCGCTTTTACGCGCTGCACCGTCTATGTCAAGGCCAATCGGCCGATGCAGTCACAGGAATCCCACTCGGCGTTAGTCCGGCAGAGTTGGTGCGCCCATAAAGGTGTGAATCTGGTCCCGTTCCGCGTCTGAAAGACCCAGCGCAGTGGACAATTGCCGCAGGTATGACGCTTCACGCGCGTTATCCAGACGAATAGCCGCCAAAGACGTGGCGTAAATCTGCGCTCTCAGCGGCGCGCCAGAATCAGCCGCCAATCCCATGACATCAATCGGTGCGTTCAACTGCTCTTGTACAAACGCCCGTTCCTCGTCGCTGATGTCGTCGCCCAATTCACCCAGAATGATTTCTTTTTCGTGATCATCCAGCTCGCCATCTGCCTTGGCCGCCTGAATCATGGCGCGCAGCATCAGTTTGGCTTGTGCTTCCATCGCTGCGCCTGCAGGTGTGCCGCTGAACACCGTTTCCATCATATCACCGGCCTGCTGGTTGGCGGTTTTGGCAGCCCCTTGCATGGCGTTCAACAAGCCGCCCAAACCGGCGGCTCCGGCGGCACTGCCACCAAGTCCCATCTTGCCCATCATGTCCTGAAGTCCCGCTGCCCCCCCGGGCAAGCCAAACTGCTCGGCCATTTTGCCCAGCTGGTCCATGCCAAATCCTCCACCAGAGCCCTGCATCATGTCTTGCAAGCCCGCCATGCCGCCCATCTTCTGATACTTGTCCATACCCTTGGCCGCAGCAAACCCAATGGCCACAGACGCCAGCGTTTTCATAAAGCTCATAACCAACCTCCCGGATCAAAAAACTGCACCTCAAATCTAACATTTGAATGTAGTGACGAATACAGTGTTCAACCCCAACGCGACTAAGGCCTGCGATAAAGCCTAAAATGCACGACTAAACCGCCATCAAGTTTGTCCATATCACGGATTCGTGATACGGTCTCGCATCCAAGAAGCCGAATTCAGGCTCATAGCCGAGGCAGCATCAACAGGACCGGCCTGTGTTGAGCAGAGTTCTTTAATGCGACTTTTCTTGGGGGGCTATCATGACAGAATGGGTTATCCAGGCCGAGGAACTGGCCAATTGCAATTGCAACTTCGGCTGTCCTTGCCAGTTCAGCGTTCTGCCGTCTCATGGCAATTGCGAAGCGGTTGTGGTCTTTGACATCCATAGCGGCCACTATGGTGACACCGATCTGGGCGGCCTTCGGGCGGCAGGTGTTTATCATTGGCCAGGCCCGATTCATGAAGGCAACGGTCAGATGCAACTGATCATTGATGAAAGCGCCTCAGCCGGTCAGCGGGCCGCGTTGCAGGCGATCATGACCGGAGAAGACACCGACGAAATGGCCACGTTCTGGTACGTCTTCAGCGCGATGGCTCCGACCAAGCATGAAACCTTATTCGTACCGATCGAACTGGACTGGAGCCGGGAAGATCGCACTGGATATGCAAAAGTCACCGGTGTTTTCGACGTCGAGGTCAACCCGATACCCCACATCGTCTCTGGGGCGCCCCATCGGGCATCGATCCAATTGCCAAACGGATTTGAGTACCGCCACGCCGAGGCTGCCTCGGGCACGGCAAAAACCACCGGCAGCGAGATCAGCCTGACTTTAGATGCCACCCATGCCCACCTGGCACATCTGAACATCTCGGGTCACGGCGTATTGGGCGCATAGCTTTGGATGTCTCATGACCAAGCAGAAATCGTCAGGCCAAGCCGGGGCAGTTGAGCGGCTGTTGCGGCAGGACACTGTGATCGTTTTGAGCAGTGTTTTTCTGATCATTCTGTGTGCCGCATGGTACACGGTCGCCGGGGTTGGGATGAACATGTCCGCAATCGAGATGACGCGGATGGCTGGCCCGATAGGTGAGCCCATGACCATGGGCTCTGCCACGCCTTGGAGCACCGGTTATGCCCTGCTGATCTTTCTCATGTGGTGGGTCATGATGATCGCGATGATGACCCCAAGCGCTGCCCCTGCAGTGCTTTTGTTCACCGCGCTCAAACGCGTTGGTCCAGACAAAGAGCGCACCGCGACTTACGGCCTAAGCTTTCTGTCGGGCTATCTCGTGGCGTGGGGGGCTTTCAGTCTTGCCGCTACCGCTTTGCAATGGGGTTTAGAACTCATCGGCCTGTCTGACGGACCGATGATGACAATCCGATCCTGCATTTTTGCGGGGACCGTTCTGCTGGCCTCAGGCATCTACCAGTTTTCAGAATTGAAGACCGCGTGTCTGCGTCATTGCCAAAGCCCTGCCCGATTTTTGGCTGACCACAACCATCCCGGTCTTTTGGGGGCGTTCAGAACAGGCGGCCTGCACGGAACCTATTGCTTGGGATGCTGCTGGGCGCTGATGCTGCTT
Source organism: Ruegeria sp. HKCCD7296 (assembly GCF_013110775.1). Classification (NCBI taxonomy): domain Bacteria; kingdom Pseudomonadati; phylum Pseudomonadota; class Alphaproteobacteria; order Rhodobacterales; family Roseobacteraceae; genus Ruegeria; species Ruegeria sp. HKCCD7296. The sequence goes on along the minus strand of NZ_WVRF01000005.1, from coordinate 51,516 downwards.
CTGTTCGTCGGCGGTATCATGAACCTCTACTGGATCGCCGGGATCGCCGCTTATGTGGCGCTTGAAAAATTGCTGCCCACTGCCCGCTGGCTGGTTCCGGTCTCGGGTGTGGCGCTGATTGGCGCAGGTGTTTGGTTGATCACTTCCACGTTTCTTAGCGGCAGCTGACACCAATCGGCCCCTGGGGCCAGCCGATGCAATGGCCCCAATTGATTGTCACAACACGGAGGTTTCAATGCCAATTTTCATTACTTATGCATCTTACTCGCAAGCTGGCGTCAAAGGCATGTTGCAGAAGCCCGAGAACCGCACCGGCCCAGTAAAAACCTTGCTCGAGAAAGTCGGCGGCAGGCTGTTGTCTTTTTACATGACAACGGGCGGCAACGACGTTGTTGTGATCAGCGAAGCCCCCGACGGAACCGACGCTGTGGCCGTAGGCATGGCTGTTGCGGCGTCGGGTGCGGTGACAAATGTCGAAACGGTCCGCGCCTGGACAGCTGACGAGTTTGTTTCAATTACTGAAAAAGCGGCCAGGCTGACCGGAGCGTACACACCGCCCGGAGGGTAAAGGAATACGCGCGGAGGGCCTGTAAGCCGGATCTTGTTCCAGGGTTGCCCCCTTCGATGACCATTCCTCTAGGCCGTGCATTGCTGCGCGGCTCAAGCTGCCAACCCGGTCCCTCTCGGCCAAGACGCGCTTAGCGGTGGTATCGGCAGACGCCGACCATCCCGCGCGGGGACCCTATTTGGCATTGCTCCCGGTGGGGCTTGCCGTGCCGCCCCTGTTGCCAGTGGCGCGGTGGGCTCTTACCCCACCGTTTCACCCTTACCACACACGTGTGGCGGTCTGATTTCTGTGGCGCTTTCCGTCGGGTTGCCCCGCCCGGGCGTTACCCGGCACCGTTGTCTTGTGGAGTCCGGACTTTCCTCTCGGGCCTTGCGACCCCAGCGGCCATCCGGCCCTCCGCGCCGGGGATGGGTAGGCTTTGCGCCCTGCGACGTCAAGAGTGGAAAGCGGGCAAAGGGGCCAGCCCCTTCTTGGCCTATGGCCAATTCAACCCCGAGGTATTTTTAGCCAGATGAAGAGCGGATCAGGTTACTGTGTCCGGCGGGGCGAGCACCTTCATATCCGCGGTTTCAAGCGAGCCACTTGCCCAGGGGCGAAATCGCAGCCGAACTGCCGCCAATAGTTCAACATCATCCACCGGGGCAGTGAAACCTGCCCGTCGCGCGGCGGCGCGGAATTCCCCCGGACTTGGTGAGGCTGACGCGATGTCTGGACCGCGTGGCTTTGCCAAAGCTTGCCGCTCTAGCCGTTGCCAATCAAAATGTGGACCGGGGTCTGATTTGCGGCCCGGAGCCATGTCGGAATGGCCGATCACACCCGATGCAGTGATCGACCAATTTTTCATAATCCGAGGCAGCAGGGCTTCGAGCGTCGTCATTTGTGGTTCGGAAAAGGGATGTGATCCTGTGTTGTCCAATTCGATCCCGATCGATCGCGAATTTATGTCGTCCTTGCCATCCCACTCCCCTGCCCCGGCGTGCCACGCGCGGTGCTCTTCGCGCACCATCTGCCAAAGCGTTCCATCATTGCCGATCAGGTAATGGGCTGAAACCTCGGCCTTCGGGTCACAGAGACGCTCCAGAGCTGCCTGCGCGCTGCCCATGGCTGTGTAATGAATCACGATCAAAGACGGCGTTAGACCGTCTCGGCGTTCGCCGAAGTTAGGCGACGGGTGCCAAATGGGTGAGAGTTCAGTTGTTGACGGCACTGCGGAACGGGCTTGGGTCCCAACCGCAGGCGTAGCCGTCCCCGTCGGGATCCAGCCCTTTGCGATCACGCTGTGGCCCGCCATTTGACAGGAACTCGATCTGTGCCTGATCGGGGGATGGGAATTGCGCGCAGTTCCTTTGAGCTTTTGCCTGCAGGTTAAAGCCTGCGCGGCTGTAGAGCTGCGTACCGACCGGGTTCGAGGTGCTAAGGGCGTATTGTACGATGTTGGGCTGACCGCTTGCGCTGCGCTCTGGCACGGCGGTCGGGGCCACAACTTCGTAGGTCTGGCGGTTTTGCTCGATCCGCGCGGCGTCGGATTCGATGCTGCGCCGTTCGGACACCGCCGCAAAGTCCTGCTCGTCGGAAATTGCGCTGTTGTTTGACGCTGGTGCCGCAGGCACAACGCCAGAGCCCTGCCCTGACGTGCTGGCCAAGGCTGCAGCGGCCTGATTGGCAATATCAGCGTTTTCACCGGTTGCGAAGCCTGCCGAACCGGGCGCGCCCAGCGGCTGCTGGGACACATCGACAGGAGCCAGCAGCGGGTTGCCTGCTGCGCCTTGCCCAGCCAACTGCGCCTCGCGCTGTGCCTGGTATTCGGGCGTATTGAACCCAGTGCTGGTCAGCGGCGCGACATCCGTACAGGCCGCAGCCAGTGTCAGGGCGGGGACCAAAAGCAAAACGCGCATCACTTGGCTCCGTATCTCGTGCTTTAGATGCCCGAGGCTTACCACCATTTCCCGGGCTTGGCCACAAAACCAACCGCGTTTTCCAGCGCATAGGCGGTGTTGAGCAGATCACCCTCTTCCCACGGGCGTCCGATCAGCTGCAGACCCAACGGAAGACCTTGTTTGTCGAGCCCTGCAGGCACTGAAATACCGGGCAAACCGGCCAGGTTCACGGTCACTGTAAAGACGTCGTTCAAATACATTTGAACGGGATCCGCCTCGGTCATTTCTCCCAGGCCAAAGGCCGCCGAGGGGGTTGCCGGGGTCAGGATGGCATCAACGCCTGCGGCGAATACATCCTCGAAGTCCTTTTTGATCAGGGTGCGTACGCGACGCGCACGGTTGTAGTAAGCATCGTAGAAACCTGCCGACAACACATAGGTACCGACCATCACACGACGCTGCACCTCGTGACCGAAACCTTCGGCGCGGGTTTTTTCGTACATCTCGGTGATGCCGTCGCCCTGTGCCAGCTGCGCGCGGTGACCATAGCGAACACCGTCATAGCGGGCCAGGTTCGAGGACGCCTCGGCCGGGGCAATCACATAATACGCAGGCAGTGCGTATTTGGTGTGCGGCAGCGAGATATCGACGATCTCGGCCCCAGCAGCTTTCAGCATCTCAGCCCCTTCGGCCCAGAGCTTTTCAATCTCGGTCGGCATGCCGTCCATGCGGTATTCCTTGGGGATACCGATCTTCTTTCCTTTGATATCGCCAGTCAGCATCGCCTCGAAATTCGGCACGGCCAACTCGGCGCTGGTGGAATCCTTGGGATCATGTCCGCACATCGCCTCAAGCATGATGGCCGCATCGCGCACATCTTTGGTCATCGGACCTGCCTGATCCAGCGAGGATGCAAACGCAACGATGCCCCAGCGCGAACAACGGCCATAGGTGGGTTTGATACCCGTGATGCCCACAAACGCGGCAGGCTGGCGGATCGAACCGCCCGTGTCGGTGCCGGTCGCGGCCAGACACAGATCTGCCGCAACGGCAGAGGCTGACCCGCCCGACGAACCACCGGGTGTCAGTTGTGCATCATCATTGCCACGGCGCCACGGGCTGACCGCATTGCCATAGACAGAGGTTTCGTTGGACGAGCCCATGGCGAATTCGTCCATGTTCAGCTTACCCAGCATCACCGCACCAGCATCAGCCAATTGCTGCGACACGGTAGATTCGTATTCAGGCTTGAAGCCTTCAAGAATACCCGACGCGGCTTGTGACGGCACGCCCTTGGTGCAGAACAGATCCTTGATACCAATCGGCAGGCCGCAGATGGACGGCGCATCGCCACCCTTGATCCGCTGGTCCGCTGCTTTGGCACGCTCCAGCGCGATTTCGGGCGTCTTATGGACAAAAGCGTTCAGCGCGTCGGCCTCATCAATGGCCTTCAGACAGGATTCGGTCAGCTCGACCGAGGTTACGTCACCTTTGCGCAGCGCGTCGCGGGCCTCGGCCAGGCCCAGTTTGTTCAGATCGCTCATGTCTTACTCCACCACTTTGGGGACTGCGAAGAACCCTTCGCGCGCGTCGGGGGCATTGGCCAGAACCTTGTCTTGCTGGTTGCCATCAGTCACTTCGTCCTGACGGCGCTTAAGGCGCATCGGCGTGACCGAAACCATCGGCTCGACCCCTTCGACATCCACTTCGTTCAGTTGCTCGATGAAACCCAGGATGGTGTTGAATTCGGATGCCAGCGCCGGCAGCGCGTCATCCTCGACCTTGATCCGGGCCAGTTTGGCCACTTTGGCGGCGGTGCTTTGGTCAATCGACATCGGCTTCCCTCATCTACGTTATGGGGCGTTTACCCGTCTGTTGCGGCAGTCGCAAGACCGCTGCGCCACGGGCAGGTCAGAGTTTCAAATTCCCGGTCTTTCACCTGCCATTCAAAACTGAATGAGGGATATACAAATAAGTAAACTGTTTAGTTCATTTTCGACCTTGAAAACTAAACTATTCTGTTCATTTTGAATTATGCGACACAACGCAAACCGGAGAAACAAAATGAAATCCCTGATCACAGCCGCAGTCTTGTCCGCCACGTTTTTGGCCGCACCGGCCATGGCTTTGGGTATCGACACAAGCAACCTGACACGCACGTTGACCTTCCCGTCCCCCGTCGCGGAACCCGTCACACAGGATCAGGTTAAACCTGCCAAATAAAGCGCAGGTCTCGGCCGGGTCAGATTTCCCCTCTCTGACCCGGCCCTTTGCATTTTCGAGGATGCATCTCCCATGGCGAGCCGTTAGCATGAGCGACACGACCAAAACGGCCGCGGGACTCTCGTGGCGCAGCTAAGCCAATGGAGCTAGAAATGAGCGCGCAAAAACAAGCGGTTCTGGACGCAATCGATGCAGCCAATGCACATGACCCCAACCTCGACGACGGCCGGCCCGAAGCGCAGCTTTACGGCGAACGCATGACCGCCGAGCTGGACCGTTTGTTTCCGAACGCCTCTGACGCCTTACGGATTGCGGCGCGTGGCCAACATGTAGAGAGGTGGAAACTCGCCCGCAGCGAATACCCAGAAGGCCGCGCAGGTTATCTGGCCTGGCGCAAGGCGCAGGCTGTGCACCACGCCGAGGTGGTCATGGGTTTGATGACGCGTGAAGGTTATGACGCTGAACAGGTCGAGGCCGCAGGACGCATGTTGCGCAAGCAAGGCATCAAGCGCGATGAAGAGGTGCAGGCGCTGGAAGATGTAATCTGCTTTGTGTTCCTGAAATGGTATTTCCAACCCTTTGCCGCAAAACGCTCGGCTGAGAAAATCCAGAGCATCGTTGAAAAGACTGCCCGTAAGATGTCATCCGACGGCCGTGCGCGGGTTTTGGCTGAGTTCGACCTGCCCGACCATCTGGCCGCCGCCTTTCAGGATTGAGTCAGGACCGACCTAAATACGGGGGCTGATACTCCTTGATTAGAGGATAGTTAAAAGGGATCGCCCCGCCCGGCTCTCAGGCTTTAAGACCTGCTGAAAAGCGGCCCCGTATCAGGGCCGCGCGATATACTTCGATCATCCAGCCCAGCATGATGGCGTTCAGGATGTGCCACATGAAATGCGTACCCAGTGGCCAGTGCCCGCAAACCGGCAAATCAAGTGCGCGGAACGTGATCGACAGGATCAAGATCAACGCTCCGATTGCCAACCCTTTGGCCAGGATTGGATCACGGCCCCGCAACAGGATCGCATAGATCAGAATCAACAACGGGACCGGCGCATAGGCCGCCGATCCGCCGAGCCCTGGAAAAAGCTGAAACAGTGGAACGGTCGCGGCAGCATAGGGAAAAAAGAGCATTGTTCCCCCAAGCGCGAACGGCGAAGACATCCGCCAGATGTCCCTGTTCACTGCAAAGATATAGACCAGAATGAACAGAAGGATCGGCACTATATCTGCCAACGCTGCCCAGGCCTGCGCAAGCGTGTGAAACAGATAGCTGCCGATTCCGATCATCGCCAAAAGCGCGACCAGAATCATGGCCAGCGGCATGTCCTGATTGCGCACCCGCCGCCCCATAAGCCAAGCAGAAATCAGAAAGGCGGCGTTTGTAATCGCATTGATTGGCTCGGCCCAATACTCCGGTGACAAACGTTCACAATAGCCATCAATTTCTCGAATCCAGTCCATGGAATTTTACATAGCCGATGCTAGGCTACTGCCAAGACACCATTTGGGAGGAAATTGGGAATGAATATTGTTTGGCTGGGACATGGCAGTTTTCGCATTGAAACGCAGGGGCAGGTTCTATTGATCGATCCCTGGCTGACCGGCAATCCGGTCTTGCCCGAAGATCAGCACGATGCCGCGCTGGACGGTGCGACTCATATCCTTCTGACTCATACACATTTTGATCATGTGGCTGATGTACTGCCCCTGGCCAAACATCTGAAAATCCCCGTTGTCGGGCAATATGACCTGATGGGGTATTGGAGCGAAGCCGAAGGAATAGAAACGATAGGCTTCAACAAGGGCGGCACAGTCAACCTGAACGGGGTCATGGTGACAATGGTCCCGGCCTCTCATAGTTCTACCTTTTCAACGCCCGACGGTTTGCGCACCGGCGGTAGTGAGGTCGGCTTTATGATCGCTGCTGAGGAAAAAATGCTCTATGCCTCCGGCGACACAGACATCATGGCTGACATGGATTGGATGGGGGATTACTACAAACCCGATATCGGGATCCTTTCAGCTGGCGGGCATTTTACCATGGACATGAAGGCCACCGCCTATGCCGCCAAGCGATACTTCAATTTCAAGACGGTTATTCCGTGCCACTACAAGACCTTCCCGATCCTCGAACAGTCTGCACAGGTGCTGGTCGACGAGCTTCCGGGTGTCGATGTGATCGAGCCAGAGGTGATGCAGCCCATCAAACTGTAGGCTGGGCTTCAGTCCGGCACGTCCTTGCGGCGGGATGCAAAGAAGTCTTTCAAAAGCGCCGCTGCGTCTTCACTGGCGATCCCGTCATAGACTTCGGGCACATGATGCGCCTGCGGGTGCGAAAACACGCGCGCGCCGTGGGCCACTCCGCCCGACTTGGGGTCAGCCGCGCCGTAGTAGATTCGCCGGATGCGCGCGGCCGCCAAGGCCGCGGCGCACATCGCACAGGGTTCCAGCGTCACGTATAGATCATGTTCTGGCAGCCGCTCAGACCCCGCCTTTGCACAGGCCTCGCGCAGAGCCAAGATTTCTGCATGGGCCGTTGGATCATTCAACTCGCGCGTCCGGTTCCCAGCCGCAGCCACGACCTTTCCGTCTGGACCAACCAGAACTGCCCCCACGGGCACCTCGCCGCGATCTGCTGCTGCGCGCGCCTCGGCCAGGGCTTGCTCCATATGCGATTTGAACACCATGCCCCTGACTGCATCAGAAACCTGCCTTTCGCAAGCGCGCCGGATGGGTTATGGGCCTGACATGAACAAGACCCCTCCTCCCGGCGACCGGATCGCCAAAGTCCTGGCCCGTGCTGGCATCGCATCGCGGCGTGAGGCTGAGCGCATGATCGAAGCAGGTCGTGTGGCCGTGAATGGCAAGACCATCAACAGCCCTGCCCTGAACGTCACGGCAAAAGACAAGATCGTTGTTGATGGCAAGCCCGTCTCGGAACCGGAACCCTCGCGCCTGTGGCTGTATCACAAGCCTGCGGGATTGGTGACAACCACGCGCGACGAAAAAGGCCGCGAAACGATTTTCGACAAGCTACCCGAAGACATGCCACGGGTGATGAGCGTCGGGCGACTGGACCTGAACTCCGAAGGCTTGCTGTTGCTGACCAATGATGGCGGGATCAAGCGCAAGCTTGAACTGCCCTCGACCGGTTGGCTGCGCAAATATCGCGTGCGGGTGAATGGCCGACCGAAAGATGAAGATTTCGAGCCACTGCGCAAAGGGCTGGTGATCGAAGGAGAGCGGTTTCAGCCGATGACCGTTACACTTGACCGCCAGCAAGGGGCTAATGCCTGGCTGACCATTGGCCTTCGGGAAGGCAAGAACCGCGAAATCCGCCGTGCGATGGAAGATATCGGGTTCACAGTAAACCGCCTTTTGCGCGTGTCTTACGGTCCGTTCCAGTTGGGCGATCTGAAACAGGGTGAAGTGGAAGAGGTGCGTCGCCGAGTGATGCGTGAACAACTTGGGCTGGACGCAGACGCGAAACCAGATGCTGCACCCAAGCGCCCGGCGCGACCGCAAAGAAAACGGGCACCGATCGGCAAGAAACCTCGCAAGTGATGCAGGTTCGTCAACCTTCCCCCTAGCGCTAAGCCCGCGCATCCCCTAAATTTTCAGGGAATGGTGCTGTTTGGGGGGCGTGATGTCCGGAAGCGGAGTGCAAAAACTCGCCTACGCTGTTTTGTTGCTGCTATTGCTTGGTGTCTGCACCGGCCTGCTCGGGGGGCTGTAGTCCATGGCAAAGCGGTTTGGCGGCAAGTACAGCCCGCAGGGCGATACCTCAGACGATACACCTGTGCCACGTGGACAGTTTGACGGTGCACGGGTCGAGCCCGCTGGTGCCCGTGCCAATCTTCTGTTTCTTCCGGCCATTCCTTTGGTGTTTTTGTCGCTGAACGATGGCGCGATCGGCATGACCATCGGTCTGATCGCAGCTGGTATCCTGACAGCTGCCGCGTTCCTGCTGCGCGAAGGTTTGCGGGCCGAAGCCGCGTATAACGCCCGAAAGACCGCCCGACGGCCTGCTTTTCCGCGCAAGATATTTGCCAGCATTCTAACGGGCCTGGGTGCAGGGCTAGCCACATACAGGACCGAGTTTCTGGATGCAGAAACTGCGGCACAAGCCAGCTTGTTGGCCCCGGTGCTTTTTGGAGTGGCGGCTACCGTTTTGCACTCGGTCTCATTCGGCATTGATCCGATGAAGGATAAGGGCATGGAAGGGATCGACACCTTTCAGCAGGATCGCGTGGCCCGCGTCGTCGACGATGCCGAGAAACATCTGTCTGAGATGACGGACGCCATCAAACGCGCGGGTGACCGCAGGGTCGAAGCCCGCGTCGAACGGTTTCAGGACACTGCGCGGGACTTGTTCCGCACAGTCGAAGAAGACCCCCGCGATCTGGCCGGTGCCAGAAAGTACCTGACCGTGTATTTGCAGGGCGCACGGGACGCGACCGTCAAGTTTGCGGACGTCTACGCCCGAACCCGCGATGCGCAGGCGCTTGCGGATTACTCTGCTTTGCTGGACGATCTGGAACAGAATTTCGCCGCGCGTACGCGCAAAATGCTATTGGATGACCGCAGTGATCTGACGGTTGAAATTGACGTGTTGCGCGAAAGACTGCAGCGCGAAGGCGTCCGGTTGGACTGACCGGCCATTATCTGAGCGAGGAACATACCCATGTCCGATGAGATCAAGAACAAGGCAGTTCAGGCTGAAACTCTGGTGCAGGAAGTCACCGCCGTTGCCTTGCCTGAACCGCAGGCCGAGGTCGTGTCGCTGGAAGACGCCGACGAACCCGTCAGTGCAGAAATCCGCAAGCGGATGGATGAAATCGACATTGGCAATACCAACTCGATCGTGTCTTTTGGGTCATCTGCACAGGCCGAGTTGCAGGAAATCAGTCAGGCGATGCTGGCGGATGTGCGCAACAAGGATGTGGGCCCCGCCGGAGACAGCCTGCGCAATATCGTCACCACGATCCGTGGCTTCTCGGTCAGTGAACTGGACGTGCGCCGCGAACGCAGCTGGTGGGAAAAACTGCTGGGCAAGGCCGCGCCTTTTGCCAAATTCACCGCTCAGTACGAAGAAGTTCAGGGCCAGATCGACCGTATCACCGACGATCTTCTGGGCCATGAGCATACCCTGCTGAAAGACATCAAATCGCTTGATCTGCTGTATGAAAAGACGTTGGACTTCTACGACGAACTGGCGCTTTACATCGCTGCAGGCGAGGAAAAGCTGACCGAACTGGACAGCCACGACATTCCGGAAAAAGAGGCCGAGGTAGAGGCCGCGCCCGAAGATCAACAGGTCATGAAAGCGCAAGAGCTGCGCGACATGCGCGCCGCACGGGACGATCTGGAACGCCGTGTTCATGATCTGAAACTGACCCGCCAGGTTACGATGCAGTCGCTGCCATCGATCCGTTTGGTACAGGAAAACGACAAGTCGCTGGTGACCAAGATCAACTCGACCCTGGTCAACACAGTTCCTCTGTGGGAAACCCAGCTGGCGCAAGCTGTCACCATCCAGCGCAGCGCCGAAGCTGCCGCCGCCGTGCGTGACGCCAACGATCTGACAAACGAACTGCTGACCTCGAACGCGGCGAATCTTCGCGAATCCAACAAGATGATCCGCGAGGAAATGGAGCGCGGCGTGTTCGACATTGAAGCCGTCAAGCAGGCCAATGCTGACCTGATCGGGACCATCAACGAAAGTCTTGCAATTGCAGATGAAGGCAAGGCCAAACGCGCTGCGGCCGAAGTTGAACTGCAAAAGATGGAAGCCGAACTACGCGACACTTTGGCCTCTGCCAAAGCGCGCCAGGACGGTGTTGGTGACAATGCCGGCACTGCAGTTCCCGGCTAAAGGCAGGATCGGTGTGCGGCACTTCAATTCTCTGAAACTTGCGTTGGGTGTGACTTCGGTTTTGGCGTTGGCCAATTGCGATGAAACCCTTACATCTACTGTTGCGCCGCAGCCTCGCCCGGAACCCGCACCGACGGCGGCGAATGCGTATGTACCACCCTCGGCAGCCAGTCAGGATCTGGCGCGGTTTTACCAGCGCGTTGAACGTGACCTTCTGGTTCGGGGGCTGTTGCGTACAGACGGCGGCGGACCGGACACGCCTTATGATGCGGACGATTTGGCCCGGAATTTCGAAGCAATCGCGTTCTACAGCGAATATCCGACGCAGAGTGTTTCGATTGGTTCACGCCAGACGGACGGGCAGCTGAGCCGTTGGTCGGGGCCCGTTCGTATCCAGACCGAGTTTGGCCCCTCGGTTTTGCCCGAAACACGAACACAGGATGCGGAACAGGTTCGGGTGTTTGCGGGTCGTCTGGCCGGATTGACCCAGCACCCGATATCGGTTGTATCGCGAAACGCCAATTTCCATGTCTTTTTCGCAGGCAAGGACGACAGCGCCTATGTCGCGTCCCGCCTGAAGCAATTGATCCCGAATATCAGCCAGGCTTCGCTGGATCTGGTCGCCAACCCACGCGCCAATTTCGACTGTCTGGTCTTTGCGTCTGCGACCAAGGCGTCGCCCTACAAATATGTGCGCGCGGTTGCATTGATCCGCGCTGAACTGACGGACCTGGTGCGCCGTAGCTGCATTCACGAGGAAATCGCCCAGGGGCTTGGCCTGTCCAATGACAGCCCGGCGGCGCGGCCTTCGATTTTTAACGATGATGATGAGTTTGCATTGCTGACCAGCCATGACGAGAAACTGCTGACGATGCTGTATGACCAGCGATTGCAGCCCGGTGTGGGCGTGGATGAAGCACGCCCTGTCGTACGTATTATTGCGCGTGAATTGATGGGGCAGCCGCTCTGACCCCAAGGACAGGAGAACCCAAATGGGAATTTTTGATTTTCTGACCGGAGAATTCATTGATGTCATTCATTGGGTGGATGACACCCGTGACACGATGGTCTGGCGGTTTGAGCGTGAAGGGCACGAAATCAAGTACGGTGCCAAACTGACCGTGCGCGAAGGTCAGGCAGCAGTATTTGTGCATGAAGGGCAATTGGCCGACGTATTCACGCCGGGTCTCTATATGCTTGAGACCAACAACATGCCGATCATGACCACCCTTCAGCATTGGGATCACGGTTTTCAGTCGCCGTTCAAGTCCGAGATCTATTTCGTCAACACAACTCGGTTCAACGACCTGAAATGGGGCACCAAGAACCCCATCATGCTGCGCGATCCCGAGTTCGGGCCAACCCGTATCCGCGCCTATGGCACCTACACGGTGCGTGTTAAGGACCCCGCGAAGTTCCTCGTGGAAATCGTCGGAACAGATGGCGAATTCACCATGGACGAAATCAGTTTCCAGGTGCGCAATATCATCGTACAGGAGTTCAGCCGCGTCATCTCGGGCTCAGGCATTCCTGTTCTGGACATGGCCGCAAACACCGCCGATCTGGGCAAGCTGATCGCTGCCGAAGTTTCACCAGTCTTGGACAGCTATGGGCTGGAAATGCCGGAGTTTTACATCGAGAACATCTCGCTGCCCCCGGCGGTTGAGGCAGCTCTGGATAAGCGGACTTCGATGGGTTTGGCGGGCGATCTGGGCAAGTTCACTCAATATTCGGCAGCAGAGGCGATGACGGCCGCGGCCAGTAATCCGGGTCAAGGCGGTGGCATGGGCGCCGGTCTTGGCATGGGTATGGGGATGGCAATGGCGCATCAGATGTCGAACATGGCAGCGGGCCAGCCGAGCGGCCCTTGGGGATCGCCCGCCCCCGCTGCCCCGCAAGCGGCAGCACACGCGGCACCGCCTCCTCCGCCACCTGTCGAGCATGTGTGGCATATCGCTGTGGATGGTCAGACAAGCGGGCCGTTTTCCAAAGCCAAGATGGGGCGCATGGCCAGCGAAGGCGAACTGACACGTGACACATATGTCTGGACTGCGGGACAGGACGGCTGGAAAAAGGCAGGCGACGTGCAGGAACTGGCGCAGTTGTTCACGATCTTGCCTCCGCCGCCGCCCGGGACGTGAACAAACACGGTCTTCTTTCATATTCATCGTGACCACCGGGTAAATCATGACACACGTCACTGCTCCTGATATTGCAGAACATCGTTTCCCCTGTGACCAATGCGGCGCGGACTACCGGTTCAATCCGGGTGATGGTACCTTAACCTGCGATCATTGTGGACATTCCGAGCCGATCAGTGCCGGACCGTGGGGCGGTGCAAGTCTGCGAGAGCTGGACTTTGACGCCGCCATCGCTGACCGCCTGCCGGACAGCGAGATCGAGGAAACCCGCGTTCTGTCGTGCCCAAACTGTGCCGCGCAGGTAGAGTTTGACCCAAACACCCATGCCGCCGAATGCCCGTTCTGTGCCACGCCGGTCGTGACAGATACCGGGATCAACCGGCATATCAAACCAAAGGGCGTATTGCCTTTTGCGTTCGACGAACGATCAGCCCACAAGGCGATGGGCGATTGGTTGGGGCGACTATGGTTCGCACCAAACGGGTTGAAGGAATATGCCCGCAAAGGGCGCAAGATGCAGGGCATTTACGTGCCTTACTGGACTTTCGATGCCGACACCAAGTCTTCGTATCGCGGCGAACGCGGTACTGTCTATTATGAAACCCGCACCGTGATGCGAGACGGCAAGCGGGTTCAGCAACAAGTGCCAAAGGTACGCTGGACCCCCAAGTCCGGCCGCGTCGCGCGGTTTTTTGACGACGTGCTGGTGTTGGCATCGAAGTCGCTTCCCAAAAGCTACACCGACGCGTTGGAACCCTGGGATCTGCCCGCGCTGGAGCCCTATCAGCCCGAATACCTCGCAGGCTTCCGGGCTGAAGCCTACAGCGTTGAACTGCGGGAAGGGTACGTCGAAGCGCGCGCGCATATGGCACGCGTGATCGAGCGGGATGTTCGTTTTGACATCGGCGGCGACCGGCAGCGCATTCATGCGGTCGATACAGACGTGCGCGATGTCACGTTCAAGCATATCCTGCTGCCGGTTTGGATGGCCGCTTACAAATACCGCGGCCAGACGTATCGGTTTGTGGTCAATGGCAGAACCGGGCGGGTTCAGGGCGAACGCCCGTGGTCAGCCATCAAGATAACCATCGCTGTTGTGCTGGGATTGCTGCTGGCTGCGGGTGTCGGCTATTTGGCGGCCACCGGGCAATAGGCAGACCTGCAGACAGGCTTGTGCATCCGACGAAGCGCGGCCATGTTCAGTTCGGAAAACAAAGGGATGAGCCTGTTGTGTCGTTTGCTGAACTGAATACCCTTCTGAGAGACCGCCATTCCTGCCGGGCGTTTCTGCCTGATCCTGTCCCCCGCGCGCAGATCGAGCAGATCGTCGCCAGCGCATCTCGCGTTCCCAGCTGGTGCAATGCGCAACCCTGGCAGTTGGCAATCACCAGCGCAGACGAAACGGATACTTTCCGTGAAGCGATGCAAAACGAGGCTGTCAGCGGAACGCCCGCTCCCGATCTTCCGTTTCCAACATCTTATTCTGGCGTGTACCAAGACCGCCGCCGCGCCTGTGGCTGGGCGCTTTACGAAGCTGTTGGAGTGGAACGCGGGGATCGCGCCGGGTCGGCGCAGCAGATGATGCAGAACTTTTCCCTGTTCGGCGCGCCACACTGCGCCATCCTATCAAGTCCGGCAGAACTTGGACCCTATGGCGCGATGGATTGCGGTGGTTTTGTCACGGCCTTCACGCTGGCCGCGCAGGCACTGGGTGTGGCGACAATCCCCCAAGCGGCCCTGGCCACTTACGGCCCCTTTCTGCATCGGTATTTTCAAATCCCTGAGGATCGCCTGATCCTCTGCGCAATTTCGTTTGGCTTTGCCGATCCGGATCATCCGGCAAATAACTTTCGAACAGATCGCGCCGAGCCAAGTGACTTTGTGGAGTGGCGCGGTTAAACGGTCGCTCAGGCAGTTTTGTCATCTAAAGGGAGTAACCTGAGTGCGCGCAGTATTGCAGAGGGTGTCATACGCCAAAGTGTCGGTTGATGACGCAGCCATAGGTTCGTCAGGGCCGGGCCTCATGATTCTTGTTTGCGCAATGCAGGGCGATGATGAGATGCAGGCCAGAAAGCTTGCAGAAAAAGCCGCGAAACTGCGTATCTTCAAGGATGACTCGGGTAAAATGAACCGCTCGTTGCTGGATGTTGGCGGATCAGCGTTGGTGATCAGCCAGTTCACGCTGGCCGCCGATACAACAAGCGGCAACCGGCCAGGGTTTTCAAACGCAGCACCACCGGATCAGGGCGAGCACCTGTACAAGGAATTTGCAGCTCACCTTGGCGCACAGGGCGTTGCGGTGGAAACCGGACAGTTTGGGGCTGACATGGCGGTTGAACTTGTGAATGACGGCCCTGTCACGATCTGGATCGAGAACTGATGGACATATCAAAACAAGCGGTAGATTTTTGGCAGGCCGGGGTTGATGCGGTTGACGGATATACCGCCACCAAAGCCGCACTGCCTGGTGTTCCCAAACCGGACCGGATACTGGCCGTCGGCAAACCCGCGGCTGCGATGGCGCGTGCAGCGCTGGCGCAATTTGGCTCGGTCCCCACGCTTGTCGTGACCAAGGACGATCACGGCCGCGACCTGCCAGACGCGGTCGAGGTAATCGAAGCTTCGCACCCGGTGCCAGACGACCGCAGCCTTGCCGGTGGGCGGGCGCTGCGCTTGGCGATGGAGCAGATGCACCCCGGGTCACATGTCCTGTTGCTGGTTTCGGGCGGGGCATCCTCATTGGCCGAGGATCTGTTGCCAGGAACATCTTTGGGTGATCTTGAGGCGTTGAATCGCAAGCTGCTGTCGGAAGGTTTGGACATCCGCGCCATGAACGCCGAGCGGCGCAAGCTGTCTCGTATCAAAGGCGGCGGATTGCTGTCTCATTTCAAAGGCGCGCGTGCCACTGTGCTGGCGATTTCCGATGTGCCAGGGGATGATCTGAATATCATTGGCTCGGGCATCGGCGCGTTGCCGGACAACTACACCTTTACCGCCACCACGCAGATCGTGGCTTCCAATGCCCATGCGCGGAATGCGGCGGCCACGGCTGCGGATGTGGCGGGCCTTGCGGTTTTTGCAAATGAAGAGGCCCTGCATGACGACTATTTGCAAGTCGCCGCGAAACTGGGGCCAATGCTGCGCGGCATGGACAAAGGCGTTATGATCTTTGGCGGTGAACCAACTGTAGTCCTGCCGGAAAAACCCGGTCGTGGGGGTCGTAATCAGGCACTGGCGCTTGCTTTGGCCAAAGAAATCTCGGGGCAGTCTGGCCTGGCAATTGTTGTTGGCGGCACGGATGGAACCGACGGCCCGACAAAGGAAGCCGGAGGAATCGTTTGCGGCACCACCTGGGCCGATGGGGCCGAAACCTATCTTCAAAATGCTGACAGTGGATCGTTTCTGGACAAAGTTGACGCGTTGCTGACGACCGGACCGACCGGGACCAACGTCATGGATCTGGTCGTCGCAATACGAGGGTAATTAGACGCCTTGCCCACATTGTGATCCACAAGCGTCTGGAAATATCAAAAATTGCCAGTTTTCTTTTAGACAGATCACGGACACTGCGTTCGTGACATCCCTTCGTGTCGTCCATGTGCAGACGATCGTTTTTGATATCGGCACGAAATATCCTTGCCCGACTAGCAGAAATAAGCCAACGTTGACTCAAGCGTCAATAAAAAGTCCGAAAAGGGCTAATACCACTCAATAGGGAGAAGATTAAATGAACGAACAAATCACACATATGGCCGGTCAGGTCACAGCAGGGAAAATGACCCGCCGCGAATTCATGGGGAAAGCAGCTGCATTGGGTGTTTCGGCTGCCATGGCCAGCACTATGTTTGCCGACGCCGCTCGTGCGGCGGGTCCAGTGAAGGGTGGAACCTTCAAAATGGGCGTTCAAGGGGGCGAAAGCACAAATACGCAGGATCCGGCGTTGTGGTCGTCCGATGTTCCGATTGCTGGTGGCCAGCAGTGGGGCGAGACGCTGGTCGAAGTAAATGGCAAGGGCGAACTTGAAGGGTTGGTTGCCGAAAGCTGGGAAGGGTCTGCGGATGCAAAGACTTGGCGCTTCAAAGTCCGACAGGGTATCGAATTCTCCAATGGTAAAACAGTCACCCCAGAAGACATCATGCGCACGATGGAGCGCCACACAAATGAAGATTCTCAGTCTGGTGCACTAGGTATCGTGCAGGGCATTGAATCGATGCGGGTCGACGGGGACACCTTTGAAGTCACAATGGAAATCGGCAATGCCGATCTACCCTACTTGCTTGCCGACTATCACTTGAAAATCCAGCCAGACGGTGGCTTTGATGATCCGAACTCGGCCGTCGGCACCGGACCTTATGTTCTGGAGAGCGACGAGCCAGGCGTGCGTATGCAGTTTGTCCGCAATCCGAATTACTGGGGCGGCGACGCTTTTGCCCATTACGACAGTGTCGAAGTAATCACGCTGAACGATGCAACAGCCCGGACCGCCGCACTTCAGTCAGGTCAGGTAGACATCATCAACCGGGTTGAGCCCAAGATTGCCCAACTGCTGGACCGGGCGCCAAATCTGTCGGTTCAGAATGTCTCGGGGCGGGGCCACTACGTGTTCATCATGCATGTGGATACTGCACCATTTGATGCAAACGAACTGAGGTTGGCATTGAAATATGCCATCAACCGCGAGGAAATGGTTGATAAAATCCTGCGCGGGTATGGCGGTATCGGCAACGACATGCCAATCAACGCTGCCTATCCGCTGTTTGACGATAGTATTCCGCAGCGTGAGTACGACCCAGCAAAAGCTGCTGAGCATTACAAGAAATCCGGGCATGACGGCTCACCGATCATCCTTCGCACGGCCGATGGAGCCTTCCCCGGTGCCGTGGACGCAGCCGCATTGTTCCAGCAAACGGCACAGGCTGCGGGGATTCCTTTGGAGGTCAAACGCGAACCAAATGACGGGTACTGGTCCGAAGTCTGGAATGTGCAACCATTCTGCGCGTCGTACTGGAGCGGGCGCCCGGTTCAGGATCAGATGTACGCGACCGCGTATCTGTCAACTGCTGACTGGAACGACACACGCTTCAAGCGCCCCGAGTTTGACGAAATGCTGCTGGCGGCACGCAGCGAACTGGATGACGCGAAGCGCAAGGAAATCTACTCGAAAATGGGCATGATGGTGCGTGACGAAGGCGGCCTGATCCTGCCAATGTTCAACGACTTCATTGACGCAGTCAGCAACGAAGTCCAAGGATATGTTCCTGACCCGAACGGCGCCATGATGTATTGGTACGCGTCGAAATTCACCTGGAAAGCCTAAGGTTCCAGGTCAATGCATCCCATCATAATACTGGTTGCTCAGCGCCTTGCGCTGAGTACCCTTCTCCTTATCGCGGCGTCAGCACTGATTTTTGCAGGGACAATGATTTTGCCCGGCGATGTGGCACAATCGATCCTGGGGCAATCCGCTACGCCGGAGTCGCTGGCCAACCTTCGTGAAGAGCTCGGGCTGAATGATCCGCCGCTCACCCGCTATTTCGACTGGCTGTTTGGGGCCCTGCAAGGCGATCTGGGGACCGCTTTGACCAACGGCCGTGACATTGCTGAAAGCATCGGACAGCGGATGTCGAACACCCTTTTTCTGGCCTTCTGGGCTGCGATCATTTCGGTGCCTCTGGCCATCATGTTGGGCCTGATTGCCGTACGCTATAAGGACCGGTGGCCTGACAAGCTGATTTCGGCAGTGACACTGGCCTCAATCTCGATCCCGGAATTCCTGATCGGCTACCTGCTTATGTATTTCATCGCGGTAAAACTGGGCTGGTTCCCATCGGTCGCAATGATTGGTGACCATATGAGCCTTTTGCAAAAGCTTCAGGCTATCGCCCTGCCCGTAATGGTTCTGACGCTCGTGGTTTTGGCGCATATGATGCGTATGACCCGTGCGGCGATTTTGAACGTCATGCAATCGGCTTATATCGAAACCGCCGAGCTTAAAGGCCTGACCGGGTTTCAGGTGATTGCACGCCATGCCTTCCCGAACGCCATCGCCCCGATCGTAAACGTCGTGATGCTGAATCTGGCCTATCTTGTGGTCGGTGTCGTGGTGATCGAGGTGGTCTTTGTCTACCCTGGAATGGGCCAATACCTGGTCGATCATGTTGCGAAACGTGATGTTCCGGTGGTGCAGGCCTGTGGTCTGATCTTCGCGGCCGTCTACATCGGCCTCAATATGGTCGCGGACATCGTCTCGATCCTGGCCAACCCGCGTCTGAGGCACCCGAAATGAAGAACATCCCTATTTCCGCACTGATCGGGTTGTTCCTGACGGCCCTCTACTTTCTCATGGCGCTGTTCGCGCCGCTCATCGCCCCCTACGGCATGGCCCAAGTGGTCGGCGATGTATGGGAACCCTCAAAGATCGAGATCATGCTTGGGATCGCTCCCGCAGGTTTCACCGAGTCAAACTTCTGGCTGGGCACCGACAATATCGGTCGCGATCTGCTTAGCCGCATGATCTATGGCGGTCGCACGACAATCTTCATCGCAACGGCTGCGACCATCCTGTCCTTCGTGACCGGCTCGGTCCTGGGCTTCTTTGCGGCTGTGATGGGGGGCTGGGTCGACCAGGTGCTGTCGCGCTTTGTCGATCTGATCATGTCGATACCGACCTTGATCTTTGCCCTTGTGGTACTGTCCGTGATGCCTGTGACAGTTCCGATTTTGATCGTCGTTATGGGCTTGTTGGACTCGACGCGGGTCTATCGTCTGGCCCGTGCTGTCGCTGTCGACATTACAGTCATGGATTATGTCGAAGCCGCCCGTCTTCGGGGCGAGAAAAACGGTTGGATCATCTTCCGGGAAATCCTGCCCAACGCGCTTTCACCGCTGGTTGCCGAGATGGGCTTGCGTTTCATCTTTGCCGTACTTTTCGTCTCAACCCTGTCCTTCCTGGGTCTTGGTGTACAACCGCCCGAGGCTGACTGGGGTGGCATCGTGAAGGAGAACAAGGAAGGCATCGTGTATGGCATTCCCGCCGCCTTGTTGCCCGCCGTTGCCATCGCGACGCTGGCGATTTCGGTCAACCTTGTGGCCGACTGGGTCTTGAACCGAACCACATCACTGAAAGGAGGCCGGGGATGAGTGATCCACTTCTCAAGGTCCGCGACCTCAAAATCGGCGCAACCGTCTACCCACCGGGTGAAAAACCCCATGACATTGAGATTGTCCATGGGGTCAGCTTCGACCTGGCACCTGGTAAGGTGCTCGGTCTGATCGGTGAATCCGGGGCCGGTAAATCCACGATCGGTCTAGCGTCCATGGCCTATGGCCGGGGTGGCGTGAAGATCACAGGCGGAGAGGTTTGGGTCAACGGGCGCGATATTCTAAAAACTTCACATCGGGATATTCGCAAGCTGCGCGGGGGCGAGGTGACTTACGTGTCTCAGTCCGCTGCTGCGTCCTTTAACCCTGCCAAAAAAATCATGGATCAGGTGGTCGAGGCTGCGGTTGAACAGAAAAAGTTCAGCCGCAAAGAAGCCGAAAGTCGCGCGCGTGAGCTGTTCGCCAAGCTGGGTCTGCCCGATCCGGACAATATCGGCGATCGTTACCCGCACCAGGTCTCTGGGGGTCAGTTGCAGCGCTGCATGACGGCGCTGGCGCTGTGTCCCGAACCTGATCTGGTGGTGTTCGACGAACCAACCACCGCGCTGGACGTGACCACCCAGATCGACGTGTTGATGGCGATTAAAGAGGCCATTGCCGACACTGGTGTTGCCGCGCTGTATATCACCCACGACCTTGCGGTTGTGGCGCAAGTGAGCGACGACATCATGGTCCTGAAAATGGGCAATACCGTTGAATACGGGAACACGGATCAGATCATCAACAATCCGCAGGAAGAGTATACGCAAGCTTTGGTCTCGGTACGCTCGATCGAACATGAAGAGAAACAGCCAACGGCGGACCCCGTGCTCAGCGTTGATGGGATCACTGCGCGTTATAAGGGCCTGAATTTCGACGTGTTGCACAACGTCAATGTCGAGCTTCATCCGGGGCAGACATTGGCTGTTGTCGGCGAGTCTGGCTCGGGCAAGTCCACGCTGGCGCGCGTGATCACTGGCCTGCTGCCACCGCGCGAAGGAGAGATTACCTTTGCCGGGCGCAAGCTCTCGTCGGACCTCAAAGGCCGAACCCGCGAAGACCTGCGCGAATTGCAGATGATCTATCAGATGGCCGACGTGGCGATGAACCCGCGTCAGACGGTTGGTACAATCATTGGCCGCCCGCTGGAGTTCTACTTCAACATGCGCGGAGCGGAAAAGCGCAAGCGGATCATCGAATTGCTGGATGAAATCGAACTGGGCGAAAAGTTCATCGACCGATATCCGGCCGAGCTGTCTGGTGGTCAGAAACAGCGTGTTTGCATCGCGCGATCCCTGGCTGCGAAACCCAAGATGATCATCTGTGATGAGGTGACATCGGCGCTCGACCCACTTGTGGCGGATGGTATTCTCAAGCTGCTTCTAGACCTGCAGAAGATCGAGAATGTGGCCTATCTGTTCATCACCCACGATCTGGCAACTGTCCGTGCAATCAGCGACAGTATTGCGGTGATGTATCAGGGACGAGTTGTGCGGTACGGTCCAAAATCGCAGGTGCTCAGCCCGCCATTCGACGACTATACCGACCTTTTGCTCAGTTCCGTGCCCGAAATGCATCTGGGCTGGCTGGAAGAGGTTGTCGCCCATCGCAAGATGGAGAGCGCGGGGAACTGATCCACGCTTGTGACAGTTCCATGAAATCTGAAAATCCCGGCGCTTTGTCCAATGACAGGTGTCGGGATTTTGCTATTGGGGGCGTGAACAGTCGTGTTTTGAGCCGCGAATCTCCTAGGCTCGGCTGAAGAAATTACTGAAAGGCTCGGGCATGGACCGCAAACTTCTGCTCATCATTCTGGACGGCGTCCCCTACCGTAATTTTCGCCGCCTGTTTGGCAATCTGGAAGGCTGGGTCGACAGCGGCGACGCGCGGGTTTGGAAGCTGCGCGCAGTGCTGCCCTCTACTTCGGCCAGCTGCTATGCATCGATCCATACAGGTGTGACACCGCAGGAACATGGCTGCACCGGCAACGGCAATGTTTTTCGGCTGAGCCACAAGGATGTGTTCAGCCAGGTCCGCGAAGGCGGCGGTGTAACCGGAGCGGTCACCCACAGCTATTGGTCGCAGTTTTTCAACCGCCACCCCTTCGACTATGTCCGTGACATCGAATATGACGAACCCGAAAGCCAGACCATCAACCACGGTCGTTTCCACACCATGACCGGCTATGGCAAAGACAATCAGATGACACCGTCCGATGTCGATCTGTACGGAACCCTCACGAATCTCTGCCTGCGCTTCGGGCTGGATTATGGCATCCTGCACGCCTGCACGTTGGACAGCATGGGTCACCGGTTCTTCCACGATTGCGAGGAAATGGACCACGCATGCTTTGTCGCGGACGAGATGCTGGCGCCCTTCATTCCCCGTTGGCGGCAACTGGGCTACGAAGTTATCGTGACCGCTGATCACGGTCAGGATGAACGCGGTCATCACGGTGGGCGAGGACCGCTGCAGCAGGAAACGGCGCTGTATTACTTCGGCAACGCGGACGGCCCCGACGCAGATACTATAATCGACCAATTGCAGTTGGCCCCCACGATCCTGCATCGCATGGGCGCGCCCGTCGCAGAAACGATGAAGGGCGAAGTTTTCTTGCGATAACGTTCATCCGCTTTTTAGGCGGTAAAGGACTTAGTAGTAAGACCAGATCCCCTGCCCCAGCGCTTCGATAGCGACCGAGATACGCTCAAAGCTTTCTGCTGCGCGTTTCACCGAGGTACGAGCGCGCAAATAGCCATGAACCAGGCCGGGCTCATTGATCCAATGGGCCTTACCTCCTGTCGCCGCTATCTTCTCGCAGTAGTTCGGCCCATCATCCCGTAGCGGATCGCAATCTGCAGTCACCACTACTGTGGGCGGCAGGTTCGAAAAATCACTGTCCTGCAAAGGTAAATAGGTTGGGTCACCTTCGGGCTGATCCCCGGCGTATCGGACGGATTCATAGAACTTTATATCGTCCAAAGTCAGCAACGGGGCGTGGGCGTGTTCCAGGTAGGAGCCATTGGTTCGGTCCCCACCAAGCAGGGGAAAAATCAGCACTTGGCCCAAAATGCCGTCCAATCGGCCCCGCGCGTGATGGGACACCGCAGCGGCAAGGTTTCCTCCGGCACTGTCACCCGCCAAGATCAACGGGTCACCATATTCACGCGCTGCCCAGATCACTGCTGTCCAACAATCATCGAACTGCGCGGGGTGCACATGTTCAGGGCACAGCCTGTAGTCAACTGCGACCACACGATACCCTGTTTGCGCGCAAAGTTCAGCGCAGACGTCATCGTGGCTGTCCAGCCCACCCAACACAAATCCACCGCCATGGAAATAAACGACGGATCGGGTGGGCTGACCAGCGGTGTAGATGCGGACAGGAACTCCATCGGCTGTCAGATCCTGTGTTTCCACCCCGACAGGTCGCGGTTGGCGGAAATCCTGACACATGGTGTCATAGACGCGGCGCTGATCTTCGATTGAAAGATCAACCGCATCATCAGGATAGCTTTCAGCCGTGCGACGTATGAACGCCCAGGTTTCCTCGTCAATCAGGCGTTCATAATCCATTGTCCCTCCGGCTTACTCAGACCACTCCCACGGCTGGGTATATGCGCCCAGCACTTTCGAGACATCGTCTTCCGAAGATCCATTCGCGTCAAGCTGCGCGACAAGGCCACGCTTTTTATCATCGATCACCGAAACAACACGCGCCGATACCTCAGCTGTCTCAAGCGCACCATTATAGATACGTGTGATAGCCTGTTTACGCAGATCGGGCTTAAAGACCTTACCAACCGCAGTTTTGGGCAATTCGTCCAGAATGGTCATATGCTTGGGCTGCGCCGCACGTTCATGCACATGAACCTTGCAGTAATCCATCAGCTCTTTTTCCGTGACCGAGGCGCCTTCGACCAGTTCGACAAACGCACATGGCACTTCACCGGAATGCGCGTCGGGCTGGCCAATAGCGCCGGCAAACGCGACTGCGTCATGGCCCAATAGCGCTTCTTCGATTTCGGCTGGGTCAATGTTATGGCCACCGCGAATGATCAGATCCTTGGCGCGGCCTGTGATCCAAAGGTATCCGTCTTCGTCAAACCGTCCCAAATCACCCGTACGCAGGTATTTGTCATAATAATAGAGATCTACGTTCTTATCGGCCTCGGTATAGGTGTTGCCCGCATAGACACCCGGGTTCGAGATACAGATTTCTCCGATTTGATCGGTATCGCATTCGACCGGTCCCTCCGGCCCGCTTTGCAGGATTTTCACATCCGTATAGGGGAACGGAATACCGATCGATCCGATCTTTTTTTCACCATCCACAGGGTTACACGACACCAGGCACGTGGCCTCGGTCAGGCCATAGCCTTCGACGATCTTCACACCCGTGGCTTCTTCAAAGCGACGGAACAACTCAACCGGCAGCGGGGCCGAGCCAGAGAAAGCTGTCTTCACGCTTGAGATATCGGCATCAACCGGGCGCTGCATTTTGGCCGAGATGGCAGTGGGTACAGTGATAATGAAAGACACCTTCCAGCGTTCGATCAGCTTCCAGAAGTTGTCGAAAACGCCGTCTCCGCGATACCCGGCTGGTGTGGGGAAGATCACATGCGCGCCCGAGGACACGGCCGCCATCATAATCACGTGGACAGCAAAGACGTGGAACATGGGCAACGGGCACATGATGACGTCGTTTTCGTCAAACAGCAGCGTATGTCCCAGCCAGCCGTTATAGACGAGACCAGAATACTTGTGTTGCGCCACTTTTGGCATGCCGGTCGTGCCGCCCGTATGGAAATAGCACGCAACACGGTCTTCCTTGCTGTCTTCAAATGTCAGCGTCGTCGGCTGTTTGACCAACTCTTTATTAAAGTTCTTGTAATTCGCATGGGCGAGTTTTTCCCTGTCACCCATCTTGGGGCGCAGGAAAGGTACCAACCAGGACTTGGGCGGTGTCAGATAGCGGTTCAGGTCGATTTCCAGAATGGTGCTGACCTTGGGCGCGTGGCGGACCGCTTCCTCCACTTTCTGGGCCACATCCGTTTTTGGGAAAGACTTCAGCGTCACCACAACCTTGGCGCCGGTCTCGCGCAGGATGGCCGCAATCTGTTCCGGCTCAAGCAGCGGATTGATTGGGTTCACGATCCCGGCTACCGCGCCGCCCATCATGGTGATCAGCGTCTCGTTACAGTTGGGCAGCACATAGGCCACCACATCTTTTTCGCCCACACCCAGTGAACGGAAGAGGTTCGCAGCCTGATTAACCTTGTCCTGCAATTGTGACCAGGTCAGGGTCTCGGCTTTGTCGGTTGGTCCCGACAACAGTTGAAAACTGATGGCATTGTGGTTGGGAAACTTCTCTGCCGTGCGCGACAAGAGCTGATGGAAGGTGACGGGCAGATCCCGATCCTCCCACGGCATTTCCTGTTCCATGCGCGTTTTGTCTTCCAATCCCACAAAGGCCATGTGGTTCCTCCCGTTATTTTCTCCCGCATTTTGCGCAGGCTTGTTGTTCGCCTCCAAGATGGGATCAAAAACGAGCCCGCGCAAGCGAGGGCTTAGCTGTGACAGTGAGTAAAATGTAGAATGACGCTACGGCGGAAAGGGAAATGCCCGTGCGTCACCCTTATTCCGCGGCGACACCGTCGGTGAATTGCAACCGGGCCAGACGCGCATAGAGCCCGTCCTGAGAAACCAGATCGTCATGGCTGCCTTGCGCCACGATACGGCCTTCTTCCAGCACAACAATGCGGTCGGCTTTCTTCACAGTTGCCAAGCGGTGTGCAACGATCAGGGTTGTGCGTCCGGCCCGCATCTGGTCCACCGCGCCCTGTACCGCGCGTTCGCTTTCCGCATCCAGAGCCGAAGTTGCCTCGTCCAGCAACAGAACCGGCGCGTCGCGCAGAATGGCCCGCGCAATGGCGATACGCTGCTTCTGACCGCCTGACAGCATCACGCCGCGTTCGCCAACAAAGCTGTCATACCCTTCCGGCAAGGCAGCGATAAAGTCATGCGCGGCAGCGGCACGGGCCGCGGCTTCAACTTCGGCATCGGTTGCATCTAGACGCCCGAAGCGGATGTTTTCACGGGCCGAGGCAGCAAAGATCACAGGGTCCTGAGGAACCAGAGCCATATGCGTACGGAAATCTGCCCGATCCAGTTCTCTCAGGTCGTGGCCATCCAACGTGACCCGGCCCGAATTGGGGTCATAGAACCGCTGGATCAACTGAATGACTGTCGTCTTGCCCGCGCCGGAAGGTCCGACAAAGGCAACCGTTTCACCCGGATTGACCTGAAGCGAAAGATGATCCAGCGCAACGGTGTCGGGACGCGACGGATAACAGAAGCTGACATCTTCGAAGCGGATTTCACCTTGAACATCCTTGGGCAGGATCATGGGCTTGGCAGGATCGGTCACGGTGTCTTGCGCATTGAGAAGTTCGACCAGACGCTCTGTTGCCCCGGCAGCGCGTTGAAGTTCGCTCCAGATTTCGGACAGGGCCGCGACCGAGCCGGCCATAATGACCGAATAGATCACGAACTGCACCAGCACGCCTTCGGTCATCACGCCGTTGCGCACATCATTTGCACCCATCCACAAGACGCCGACGATGCCCGAAAAGACCAGAAAGATCACAATTACCGTCAGTACCGCACGGGTTTGAATGCGGCGCAGCGAGACCACATACGAGGTTTCGGTCATCTCTCCGAATTGCTTGCGGCTTTCCTGTTCGTGGGTAAAGGCCTGCACCGTCTGAACAGCGCCCAGAGCTTCACCTGCGTTTCCGGACGAGGCTGCAATCCAATCCTGATTCTCGCGGCTGATCACACGCAGACGGCGACCCAAAACCAATATCGGAACAATGACAATCGGGATCAATAACAGAACCAAACCCGTCAATTTGGCCGAGGTCAGCAGCATCAGCACCAGCCCGCCGAAAAACATCAACATGTTACGCAACGCGATCGACACCGAGGACCCAAGAACCGACTGAATCAGGGTCGTGTCCGTTGTGATCCGGCTGAGCACCTCACCCGTCATGATGCGTTCATAGAATTCCGGGCTCATCGCGATCACGCGATCGAACACGGCCTTGCGAATATCGGCGACAACGCGTTCGCCCAAGCGCGTGACCAGCGCGTATCGGATGCCGGTGCCCACGGCCAAAACAGCGGCAATGCCCAACGCGGCCAGAAAATACCAATCCAGCAGCTCGCCGTCCTGGATGCGAAAGTTGTCGATCACGCGCCGAACCGCCAGTGGCAGAGTCAGCGTCATGCTTGCGGTCAGAATCAACGCCAATGTCGCGCCAATCATCAAAAACTTATAGGGCTTCATGAATGGCCAGAGCGAGGCCAGCACCCCAATTTTCTTTGAGCGGGCCCGCTCTTCACTAGCACCGGGTGCAGCGGCTGGCGCTGGTTTACTGGCGGTTTGTCTTGCCATGTCGGGCCCTTATGGATTGAACTCTAGGAAGTGACCGCTTTCTTGGCCTCAGCCGCCCTTTTGGTCAAGCATGACAACAAGGATCAGCACCCCGAAAGGGCCATTTGACGCAGAAAAGGTTGGGATCTTGGAGCGGGTAGACGGAATCGAACCGACATAGCCTGCTTGGAAGGCAGGGGCTTTACCATTAAGCTATACCCGCAAATGGTTTGCGTTGGTTAAGTCATGCACCCGGGCGCGTCAAGCAGGAAGTCGCAAATTTTGCGCCTCAGTTTTAGAACCACAGCGCCCCGTCGTATTCGCCCCTTCAATCCTGGTTGCGGAATATTCGTGTCGAAGAAAAAAACTGCTCCAGTTCTTCGATCCGCTCTTTGCTTTCCTCCCACCGTGCTTCCTGTACTTCGGCAATCAGAGTCTCGGAAATCAGTTGCAGTGCTATCGTCGAATCCCAGCTCGAGGGAGCCTCGACCAAGGCGTGGAATGTGTAGTTGGCGGTCTTACCGATTGGTGAACCCCACTGGTCCGTAAACAAAACAACCGTTACGCCCCGGCTTGAAGCAACTTGCGCAAGTTTCTCCAAATGCGCTTCGTATCGCCGAATGTCGAAGATCACCAGGACCGAGGACGCATCCATGTCCAAAAGGTATTGCGGCCAGACATTCGCTGAATTGCCCAGCATAGTTACGTTGGGCCGGATGATCTGCATGTGATTGAACAGATAATCCGCGTTGGATCGGGTGATGCGGCCACCCACCACATAAAGATGCCGGTCCGTTTCAGCCAATAGCTGGGCGACGGTGTCGAACATCTCTTTGTCCAGACGCTCCAGCGTGTGGCGCATGTTTGTCCAGACGGCCTGCGCAAAGCGCGTTGTCGGGTGTTCGGCATCGTCATCGACAACCCAGGCATCTCGTTTCGAGATCGGTTTCTTGATCTGCGCTGCCACTTCTTCGCGCAGGGCATCCTGCAGGTCCGGAAACCCATCGAACCCAAGCTTGCGGGCCATGCGAATAACAGTTGGCGTCGAGACCTGAGCCGCAGCCGCCAGCTTGGTGATCGATTGCAGCCCTGCCATCGGATAGTCCTGCAATAGGACAGACGCCAACTGACGTTCTGATCGGGTCAAATCGTCCAATTCGTCCTGAATCCGCTGTTTGACCAGCTTTACAACGGCGGCCATCGACACCCTCGATTTTTAAATTTGTTACAGAATATTCCTGCCTGTAGTTTTGTCTACAGTAATTTTCTTGACAGGTACGAAGTTGCTGTAACAAATGCTACCTATGCGACAAGAAACCGAGTCATCCCTGCTGCAATCTGCCGAAGCCCCGGCAGCCCGTGTGCTGAATGCACGGGGCCGCGCGCCTGCAGTGTTGGTGTGCGAACATGCCAGTCGCTTCATACCTGCGGCTTTGCAGAATTTGGGTCTGGATGACGATGCGGCCCGGTCGCATGTCGCATGGGATATCGGTGCGATGGAGCTATCGATTGAGCTGATGGGGGCGCTGGATGCACCGTTGGTGTATTCGCGCGTCAGTCGCCTTGTCTATGACTGCAATCGCCCACCGGAACGCGAAGATTCCATGCCGTGCCTCAGCGAAGTGTTCTCAGTCCCCGGCAATATAAACCTGACCGCGGCCCAGCGCGCCCAACGGCTTCACGAGGTGTACGAACCGTTCCGACAGCTGTTGTCTTCAACACTGGACGCAAGACATGAACGACCGGTTGTCATCACGATCCACAGCTTCACGCCAGTCTACAAGGGACAAAAAAGGACGGTGGAGCTGGGCATTTTACATGATGAAGATGATCGGGCAGCCCAGATCATGCTGCAACAGGCGCAAGGATCAGGGCTGAGCGTTGCGCTTAACCAACCTTATTCGGCCACCGATGGCGTCACGCACACCTTGCGGGAACATGCGATCAAACGCGGTCTTCCAAATGTCATGATCGAAGTGCGGAACGACCTGATCGACACTCCAAAAGGTGTGAACCTCATGGCAGGTTTGCTAACGCCAGTCCTGCAATCGGTCATCACGGCGTTTTCGCGCACGGAGGCCAAATTATGAAAACAGAGGTATCGAGATGAAGTTTATGCGGGGATATGTGGCGGTAATCGACCGCACGAACCGCTGGGTCGGGCGCGTGATCATGTATGGCATTTTCGTCATGATGGGCATTCTGCTCTGGTCTTCGATCTCGAAAACTTTCTTTCTGCCATCACTCTGGACACTGGAAATGGCCCAGTTCGCAATGGTGGCCTACTACATGCTTGGTGGTCCGTATTCGATTCAGATGGGGTCGAATGTACGAATGGACTTGCTGTATGGTGAATGGTCTCATCGCCGCAAGGCCTGGACCGATGCGTTTACTGTCCTGTTTCTGATCGTCTACCTTATCGTTCTGCTGTGGGGTGGTTGGGACAGTCTGATGTACTCGTTCCAATATGGCGGCGAGCGCAGCGCGACGATTTGGAGGCCTTACTTGTGGCCGGTCAAGATGATCATGGTTATCGGCATCTTCCTGATGTTGCTGCAAGCCGTATCTGAATTGTTCAAGGACATCTTGCGCCTGCGTGGCGACGACATCCCGCGTGAGGTAATCTGATGTCCTACGAAATGATCGCCTTGCTGATGTTTGCATCAATGATGCTGATGATGCTGACCGGGCAGAGAGTGTTCGGTGCAATCGGCTTTGTCGCCGTGGTCTCGGCTCTCTTCCTGTGGGGGGATCGGGGTGGCTATGACCTTGGGTTTGCAGCCGCAATCAAGGTCATGAAATGGTATCCGTTGCTGACACTGCCCATGTTCATCTTCATGGGATACATTTTGTCCGAAAGTCGGATCGCCGATGATTTGTACAAGATGTTCCATGTCTGGATGGGTGGCTTGTCAGGCGGGCTGGCCGTTGGCACCATCGGGCTAATGGTGCTGATTTCGGCGATGAACGGACTGTCCGTAGCCGGAATGGCGATCGGTGCGACCATTGCCTTACCGGAACTTCTGCGTCGGAACTATGACAAACGTATGGTGACGGGTGTCATACAGGCCGGATCATCCTTGGGAATTCTTGTACCACCGTCAGTGGTTTTGGTTCTGTACGCGATGATCGCGCGGCAACCTGTTGGCCAGTTGTGGCTCGCTGGCGTGCTTCCGGGCCTGATGATGGCAGCGATGTTCATCATCTATATTGTCATCCGTTGCCGCATAACACCTTCGCTCGGTCCGGTTCTACCCGCCGAAGAGCGCGACATTCCGTTTCCGGAGAAGCTGCGCCTGTTGCAGTCTGGTCTGTTACCTTTGGGTATTTTCGCCGTAATGATGGTTCCGTTTGTGAACGGCTGGACCTCGCTGGTGGAATCTTCCGCCATTGGAGCCATCACGGCTATGGCAGCGGCGGCGTTGAAAGGTCGGCTGACGCGTAGGGTCTTTGAAAACTCCATTCGGCATACATTGGGCATTTCCTGTATGTTCATGTGGATCATTCTGGCGGCTCTGGCGTTTGGCGCTGTTTTCGACGGGCTGGGTGCGGTCAAAGCCATTGAAAGTCTTTTCACCGAGAAACTGGGCCTGTCCCCTTGGATGATACTAATCCTGATGCAACTCAGCTTTATCCTGATGGGAACATTCCTGGATGATACTGCCATGCTCGTCATTGTCGCCCCACTATACGTTCCGCTGGTGGGGGCACTGGGCTTCGATCTGATCTGGTATGGCGTTCTTTATACCATCACGACGCAGATCGCGTACATGACGCCGCCGTTCGGCTACAACCTCTTTCTGATGCGTGCGATGGCCCCTCCGGAGATTTCACTGCGCGATATCTACAGCTCCATCATTCCTTTTGTTCTGGTGATGGTCTGCGCCTTGGCCACCATCATAATCTTCCCGGAAATTGCGCTTTGGCTACCGAATTATGTTTACGGAAAATAAGTCACAAGACCCCGGAAAGGGGCGAAATTCTGCAAGATCAAACAGAGGAGAAAGACAATGACAACAAGACGCAGATTTCTAAGTTCCGCCGGTTTGGCAGGTGCTGCCACGTTGGCGAGCCCGGCAATTGTCAAAGCGCAATCAGCCATCAAGTGGCGCTTCCAGACCTATGCCGGCGGCGCGTTGGGAGAGCATGTAACCAAACCCGCAATCGACTACATAAACGCAAACGCCAATGGTGAGCTTGAGATCGAGCTGTTCTACGCCGACCAGATCGTCCCAACAGGCGAACTGTTTCAGGCTCTGCAGCGCGGCACGATTGACGGGGTACACTCGGATGACGATTCGATGGCGTCACCGACCCCCCTGCGTCAGTTCGGTGGTTATTTCCCGTTTGCAACCAAACACATTCTGGATGTGCCTGTGCTGTTCAATCAGTACGGTCTGGCCGATATCTGGCGTTCGGAATACGAAAAAGTCGGCGTGGCATGGTTGTCGGCTGCGGGTCAGGACCCGTGCAACTTTAACACCAAAAAGGAAATCAAAACGCTTTCCGATCTGGATGGTCTCAAACTCTACACCTTCCCGACCGCGGGTCGTTTCCTGGCCAAGTTCGGTGTGGTGCCGGTAAACATTCCTTACGAAGACGCCGAGGTCGCGGTACAAACCGGGGAACTGGACGGCATGGCATGGTCCGGTATTACCGAGGACTACACTGTGGGTTGGGCGGATGTGACAGATTACTTCCTGACCAACAACATTTCAGGCGCGTGGATCGGATCGTGGTTCGCCAACCAGGAACGCTGGGCAGAACTGCCGGACCATCTGAAATCTGTGGTTATGGCGGGTATCGAAGCGGGCCACACGTATCGCAACCAGTGGTACTGGGGTGGTGAAGCGGCCTTGCGCGCGAATGGCGACAAGCTGCAGCTGCGCCAGGTTCCGGCCGCCGAATGGAAAGAAGTCGAAAACGCAGCCATCGAATTCTGGGACGAGGTCGCACAGGAAGGTGAAGTTCACCAGAAGATAGTCGGCATATTCCGGGAGTATAACTCGGTTATCAACCAGGCCGGTGCCCCTTACACTTTCGATTAACATCAAAATCGGGGGGCATTGCCGTCCAGTGCCCCCTTTGAGAAGCATGAGGTTTGCTCCATGACCGCTAATTTGACCTTTGAAACCCTGACATCACGAGTGGCCAACGGCGAGATTGATACTGTTCTTGTTTGCCTGGTGGACATGCAGGGCCGCTTGATGGGCAAGCGCTTTCACGCAGGCCATTTCGTCGCCGGCGCATGGGAAGAAACACATTGCTGCAACTACCTACTGGCCACCGATCTGGAGATGGCGACACCCGACGGGTATGCCTCGACCAGTTGGGAACGGGGGTATGGTGATTATGTCATGAAACCCGATCTGAGCACGCTGCGCCCGGTTCCGTGGCTTGAGGGTACGGTCATGGTGATGTGCGATGTGCTGGATCATCACACCCACGAAGAAGTGCCGCACGCACCGCGTTCGATCCTGAAAAAGCAGGTCGCGCGACTGAAGGCCATGGGTTTTGATGCCATGTGCGCAACCGAGTTGGAGTTTTTCCTGTTCGAGAAGAGCTTTGATGAAATTCGTAAGGAAGGCTTCCGCAATCTGGAACCGATCTCGGGCTACAATGAAGACTATCACATTCTTCAAACGACCAAGGAAGAACACGTTATGCGCCCGATCCGCAATCACCTGTGGGACGCGGGAATACCGGTCGAAAACTCGAAGGGCGAGGCTGAGACCGGGCAGGAAGAACTGAATATAAAATACGCGCCTGCGATGGACACGGCCGAGTATCATTCGATCGCCAAGAATGGCGTGAAAGAGATCGCCTGGCAGCACGGGCATGCGGCAACGTTCCTGCCGAAATGGCATCATGACAAGGTGGGCAGCTCCAGCCATGTGCATCAGTCACTTTGGGCTGATGGAAAGCCGGCTTTCTTTGATGCGAATGATGAGCTGGGCATGTCGGATCTGATGAAAAGCTATATGGCGGGTCTGCTGAAATACGCCGCCGATTATACCTATTTCATGGCCCCCTACATCAACAGCTACAAACGATTCATGAAGGGAACCTTTGCGCCGACGCGGATCATCTGGTCGGTCGACAATCGCACCGCCGGATTCCGGTTGTGCGGCGACGGCACCAAGGCCGTTCGGATAGAGTGCCGAATTCCGGGTTCAGACATGAACCCTTATCTGGCATTGGCCGGGATGCTGGCCGCTGGCATCGCAGGGATTGAAGAGGGATTGGATCTGCAACCGCCTACCACAGGAGACGTTTATCAGGGTGATACGGGTATGATCCCGGGCAACTTGCGCGCGGCGCGGGATGCTCTGCACAGCTCGGCCATGTTGCGGGAGGCGATGGGAGACGAGGTCGTCGATCACTACTCGCGTGCAGCGGAAGTTGAGATCGAGGAGTTCGAGCGCGTGGTCACAGACTGGGAAGTCGCCCGCGGGTTTGAGCGAGCGTAGGGTTCTGGCTGGGGGCTCTGCCCCCAGACCCCCGAGGTATTTTTGGCCAGATGAAGCAGGGATCCTGCTTATTTACTACATGGAGTGAACATGGGGCAGATGTTGAAATGTGTCTCACCGATTGATGGATCGGTTTTTGCGGAACGAGAGGTGTTGTCTCGGGACGAGGCGTTTGGGGTAGCGAGTCAGGCGCGGGGCGCGCAAGCGGCCTGGGCAGCGCGGCCCTTGCAGGAACGGATTGATCTAGTCATGGCTGGCGTAACGGCCGTGGGTGCGATGAATGACGAAATCGTGCCAGAACTGGCCCGTATGATGGGCCGTCCCGTACGTTATGGCGGTGAGTTTGGTGGCTTCAATGAACGCGCGAGCCACATGGCGGAGATTGCCGAGGCATCTCTGGCAGACATCGCGGTGGGGGAAGACGAGACATTCAAGCGTTACATCAAACGCATTCCGCATGGGGTGGTGTTTGTGGTGGCACCCTGGAACTATCCGTATATGACGGCGATCAACACAGTCGCCCCGGCATTGATTGCGGGAAACACTGTGGTCCTGAAACATGCCACCCAGACCCTATTGGTTGGCGAGCGGATGGCGCAAACCTTTCATGCAGCAGGCGTCCCTGAAGAGGTATTCCAGAACGTATTCCTGAGCCATGACGTCACCCATGACCTTATTGCGGGCAATGCGTTTGACTTTGTGAACTTCACCGGCTCGGTCGGCGGTGGACAGGCGATGGAACGCGCAGCGGCTGGAACATTTACCGGCGTCGGGACCGAGCTGGGCGGCAAGGACCCGGGCTATGTCATGGAGGATGCCGATGTGGATGCCGCTGTCGATACGTTGATTGATGGCGCGATGTTCAATTCGGGCCAGTGCTGCTGTGGGATCGAGCGAATTTACGTGCACGAAAGCCTTTATGACGATTTTGTCGCCAAGGCGGTGGAGATCGTGAAGGGATACAAGCTGGGTAACCCGCTGGACGCTGAGACTACCATCGGACCTATGGCCAACGCGCGTTTCGCCGATGAAGTGCGGGCACAAATTGCCGAGGCCATTGAGGCAGGCGCGGTTGCGCATATCGAAGCCTTCCCTGAGGATGATGGCGGCGCTTATCTGACCCCTCAAATATTGACCAATGTGACCCACGACATGCGCGTGATGCGGGATGAGAGCTTTGGACCGGTTGTGGGCATCATGAAGGTCTCGTCTGATGACGAAGCAATCGCGCTGATGAATGACAGTGAATTTGGCCTGACCGCCAGCCTCTGGACCCGTGATGTAGATCGCGCAACGCGAGTTGGCGACCAGATCGAAACCGGCACGGTGTTCATGAACCGTGCGGATTATCTGGACCCCGGTCTTTGCTGGACCGGCTGCAAGAACACCGGGCGCGGCGGCGGTCTGTCGGTTATTGGCTATCACAATCTCACCCGTCCCAAATCCTACCACCTGAAAAAGGTCACGGTCTAAGGACGATGGTCTGCTCGGGTTTGACCCCCTCCCCCGAGCAGACCTCGAATACTAAAGGAAACCTGACATGTCACTTGTTGGAAACTGGTCCTATCCGACCGCAATCAAATTCGGCGCAGGGCGTATCAAGGAACTGCCCGAAGCCTGTGCTGCGGCAGGAATGAAAAAACCCCTTCTGGTTACAGACAAGGGCTTGGCAGATCTGCCGATTACTTCGGCAACGCTGGATATCATGGACGCTGCCGGTTTGGGCCGCGGACTGTTCAGTGATGTGGACCCCAACCCGAACGAGAAGAACCTTGAAGCGGGCGTCGCCGCATATACTGCGGGAGGGCATGACGGGGTGATCGCCTTTGGCGGAGGTTCGGGGCTGGATCTGGGAAAGATGGTTGCTTTCATGGCCGGCCAGACGCGCCCTGTTTGGGATTTTGAGGATATCGGTGACTGGTGGACGCGCGCCGATGCGGATGTGATTGCGCCGATCATCGCGGTGCCAACTACGGCCGGTACGGGGTCGGAAGTGGGACGTGCCAGCGTCATCACCAATTCAGAAACCCATGCCAAGAAGATCATCTTCCACCCAAAGGTGCTGCCAACCGTGGTGATCTGCGACCCCGAACTTACCGTGGGAATGCCCAAATTCATCACTGCAGGTACCGGTTTGGATGCATTTGCGCACTGCGTTGAAGCCTTCTCCAGCCCGCATTATCACCCGATGAGTCAGGGCATTGCTTTGGAAGGGATGCGGCTGGTGAAGGATTACCTGCCGCGCGCCTATGCCGACGGCACCGATATTGAAGCCCGCGCCCAATTGATGAGCGCAGCAGCCATGGGCGCGACGGCCTTCCAAAAAGGGTTGGGCGCGATCCACGCAATGAGCCACCCGATTGGTGCGGTGTTCAATACCCACCACGGAACCACCAACGCGGTTTGTATGCCCGCTGTGTTGGAGTTCAACGCCCCCGCCATCGCGGACAGGTTCCAACAGGCAGCGGCTTATCTGGGCATTGATGGTGGCTTTGACGGCTTCCGCGCTTTTGTGCAGGAATTCAACGACAGCCTCGGCATCCCGCGCACCCTTTCTGATCTGGGCGTCACCGAAGCTTCGATCCCCGAGCTGGTTGAAGGCGCGATCATTGATCCCTCTTGCGGGGGCAACCCGATCGAGTTGACGAAAGAAAACCTGACGCAATTGTTCAAAGCAGCACTTTGAAACAGAAAGGCCCGGCAATACCTGCCGGGCCTTTTACATTTGGTTCCCCAGGGCCGGATCAGTGCCCGGTCAGCACCAGAGTATTCACCGGCATCAGGATCAATCGCAGGCGCAGACCTGCGGCATGGACCACACCGATCGTGTCGACCACATGCAGGAAGGCGGCCTCCCAAAACCCAAGGTGTTCGTGCTCCAACCGCTCATGGTTGTCCGTGTAGACATTGGCCAGGCAGTTGCTGCCCGGTGGAATGTCATCGGCCATTCCTTTGTATAGCGGCTCCATAAAAACAAGGATCGATCCGGGATTTTTGTTGGTCTGCACATCGCGCAGCTCGTCCGAAGGACGGAGTTGGCCGGAAGGAATGACATCCTGAACTTCGACCACAACCGTCGGGATCACGGTGAACGGCTTTGTCATACAACCCAACTCACCGATCATGCCCGGTTTGATGACTTGGGCAGACAGTTGGCTGAACGCAGCTTGGAACCGGTCATGTCCCGTATGGGACGGCACCAGAATACCAGCGGGTCGCAGCAACGGGCTCACATAGTCACCGACTTGCAAGCTAAACTGTTCAACCCGTCCGGTAACACCGGCGAGGATAACTGTTTTGTCCAGCTCGGTTTGCGCGGCGTCCAGTTGTGCAATCGCGCTGGCCAGTTGGGCTGGGATCAGTTCTTCGATCTGCTGCTCAACGGCTGCACGTTTGGCTTCAGCGGCAACAACCTGCGCCTCTCGCTCGGCGACCAGGTTTTCCAGGCGCTCAATCTCGGCTAGTCTTACAGCACTTGAGCCTTCGTCCCGCAAAGTCGTGTTACGCTCCAAATCCTCAAGCGCCTGCGCAAGAGTTGCTTTGGACCCGGCAATTCAAGCTTCGGCCTCGGCCAAATCGGTTTCCGCCACCTTAAGCGAGGCCTGGACCTGCGCGATCTGTGCATTTGCCGCCTGGACCTGTGCGGTTTGGCTGAAATCTTCGATCCGGAAAATCGGCTGACCCGCTGTGACCAACTGGTTGTTCTGGACGAAAACCTCTGAAACACGCCCGCCCAGCTGCGGCAGGATCGTCACTGTACGGAAATAGGACGCAGCCGTTTTGCTGGCCGGGTGGAAGTAAAACAGCGTGGTAATCACAGTCAGCGCCAGAATGGCACATGTCGTCAGGCCCCAACGCAGTTCGTACCACATGGTAAACAAAGTGATTTCGTGGCCTATACGTTTACCCTGTACAAACCGACGGAACAAATAATCGGGCAGCACCGTAATCAGGGCGCAAAGCATGGTCTCGATCATTTACTTTGCTCCTGCGCTTCGCTTGCTTCTGTAACGGGTGCAGCCGGAGCAACAGCCTCGGGCACGGGGTCCGGTACAGGCGATCGGCCAAGGGACCGAATGGCATCAGCAATGTTCTTGAGTGGTGTGGCAAAGTCCGGGAATTGGAAACCCGCGACCAGAATGGCGGCAACCCAGAAAAGACCGTTATGCGTAAACAGCGCAAGCAGCGCCAAAATACCAACCAATTGAAATTGCGGGTGGTTGTTTTCATGGGCCATTTTTTCCGGCACAGAATGGAGCGTCAGGTACCCGACACCGATCAACACCACCAAGACGACAAAAAAGACGACCATAGCTGAAAACAAGTAGTCGCTTCCGTCAGCTGCGACAACGTAACGGGGAATATGCCCAGTGGCCATTGGATGAAGGTCTGCTGCAGTCACCTTGCCCTCCTTAAAATTTTGATACGTCTTTGACCGGGTTGAAGCGTAAATTCAAGGCTGCTTATAGTCTGGAAACCAAAACGCAAGGCGAATGAAGGGCTTAGGGGGTAATTTGCAAACAATGAGCACCAAACGCATTTTTTCCAGAATGCGTGAACGTCATGATTGATTTCTTGATCATAGGAGGTGGTATCGCCGGTCTCAGCGCTGGTGCGCGCCTGTCGCAGCACGGAACCGTGATGGTGCTCGAGGCCGAGGATGCACTGGGCTACCACGCATCGGGCCGGTCTGCGGCGATGTTTGAAGAAAGCTATGGGCCGCCTTCGGTGGTGGCTCTTAACAAGGCAGGCGCTGCCTTCCTGCACACGCAGAACGGTGGGTATCTGACGCCGCGCGGCCTGATGCTGATCGGCGCACAGGATCAGTCTGACCTGTTTGCCGCCGATCGCCGTGACCTGAACATGACGCACATATCGGTGGATGACGCCATCGCACGCGTTCCGATCCTGAACCCCGACCAGGTGGGCTTTGCGGCCATCAGCGAAGCCGCTTTTGATATCGATACAGATCGTTTGCTGCAGGATTTTGCCCGAACCATTCGGAACAACGGCGGGACGATTTCGACCAGGCACAAAGTCACAGCGATCCGCAAGGACGTGCATTGGATCGTCACCGCGGGTCAGAATTTTGAAGCCCGGAATGTGGTCAACGCCGCCGGGGCGTGGGTTGACCAGATTGCCGATCTTGCGGGCCTTCCCCCAATCGACATTACCCCACGCCGTCGTTCGATGGCACGATTGCCCGCCCCCGGTGGGCATGATGTTTCTGGCTGGCCCATGATGCTGGGTGTCGGGGAAACATGGTACGCCAAACCCGACGCCGGGAAACTGCTTGTGTCCCCGTCCGAAGCCGACCCGGTTCCCCCGCAGGACGCCTATGCCGACGATATGGTACTGGCAGAAGGTCTGGCCCGGTATGAGGCATTGATGACCGAAGCCGTCACGCGGGTCGAAACAAATTGGGCCGGGTTGCGCAGTTTTGCACCGGACGGAACTTTGGTGCTTGGAAGAGACCCACTGGAACCCTCCTTCATCTGGAGCGCAGGTCAGGGTGGCTATGGTTTCCAAACCGCACCTGCGGCGTCTCAATTGCTTTGCGATCTGGTTACAGGAGCTCCTCCTGCCCTTGATGCAAAGAATGTTGCGATGTTGTCCCCAGACAGGTTGAAACGATGATCAAACGCAACCTCCCCTCCTCTGCCAGCGTCGCCAATGTAGCCCAAGATGGCAAACTGGTCGCGCCCGCAGCCACGCGAAACTCCGACGCTTTGTGTGCATTGCTCCGTGATTGGGCTCCGCAACGGGGACAGGCGTTAGAGATCGCCAGCGGGACGGGTCAGCATATCGCGGCTTTTGCAACCCTGCTGCCGGGTCTGACGTGGCAACCTACGGAAATCGATCCTGAACGACGCGCTAGTATCGACGCCTACACGCGCGATTTGCCAAACGTTGAGACCGCCGAAGAACTGGACGCGACCGCCTCGGGGTGGCATGCCCGCTTTCCCGAACGAAACATGATCGTTTTGGTTAACCTGATACACTTAATCAGCTGGCAAGAAACGCGAACGCTCATCACTGAGGCCGCCACGGCGCTCGGGTCCTCTGGTCGATTTGTTTTATACGG
Source organism: Ruegeria sp. HKCCD7296 (assembly GCF_013110775.1). NCBI lineage: Bacteria > Pseudomonadati > Pseudomonadota > Alphaproteobacteria > Rhodobacterales > Roseobacteraceae > Ruegeria > Ruegeria sp. HKCCD7296. The sequence goes on along the minus strand of NZ_WVRF01000005.1, from coordinate 11,696 downwards.
ACCATTCAAGCGATCAGGCCTGCTTACAAGCGAAGGCGACAAGAGATTTCACGAAGCTCTGATCCAGCAAGACCCGGACATTGGCTACAAAGACGACACAGATATTGTTGCGCTTTTTGAGGATGTCGGCCTGAAGGTTTTGGACACGGTCAACATGCCCGCCAACAACCTTGCATTCATCACATCGCGACCAGCAACCTGATCGAGATCAAAGTCAGATCCCCGCCTCCCGCTTCATATTCCATTTGCGAAATATGAAAAGGCATCAGCAATGGACTGGCAAGAAAAACTCTCGGAAACTCGCAAGAGCCTTCGCAATCTCAACGGGTCAATTCCCGAAACAACGCGCGCCTTCGGATCGCTCGGGAAGGCCGTCAAGGAAGGCGGAACGCTCGACTACAAATCAAAGGAATTTATCGCTTTGGGAATGTCGGTCACACTTAGATGCGAGCCTTGCATCACCCTACACACAGAAGCCCTGATCAAAGCAGGCGCAACAAGAGACGAAGTGTCGGACGTACTGGCTATGGCCATTCAAATGGGTGGCGGGCCAGCCATGATGTACGCCGCAAAGGCGCTGGAGTGTTTCGACGCGCTTTCTGCGTAAAAAAAGGCCCCGGGGTGCCGGGGCCTTTCTTCGATCAACCGTCCTTACGGATGGTTTCGTTTTTCGGGTCGTAGGGGCTGTCGCAGGTGACAACTGCATCCCAAAGTTTGTCCTGCATTTTGACCTTCAGCTTGGTACCCTCGACGGCCAGATCGGGCTTCACATAGCCCATGCCGATGGATTTCTCGAACGCCACCGAGTAACCGCCCGATGTCAGACGGCCCACACGCTCACCTTCCGGGGTGTACAGCGCTTCGCGACCCCACGGGTCAGCATCTTCTGGGCCGTCGATCAGCAGGGTGCAGCACTTAACGCGTACACCGGTCTCTTCCAGCTTGGCCTTGCCGTAGAAGTCCTTGGACAGATCGACAAAGCGCGGCAGGTCAGCTTCCAGCGGGGTCGCATCACGGCCCAGTTCGGTGCCGAAGGCACGGTAGGATTTCTCCTGACGCAGCCAGTTCTGGGCACGTGCGCCGACCAGCTTCATACCGTGTTTCTCACCCGCTTTTTCCAGCAGGTCGAACAGGTAGTTCTGCATTTCGATCGGGTGATGCAGTTCCCAGCCCAGTTCACCTGTATAGGCCACGCGGATCGCGTTGACCGGGCACATGCCCAGTTCGATCTGACGGGCCGACAGCCACGGGAAGCGCTTGTTGGACAGCGCGGTTTCTGGATCGGCGTCCTTGATGACCTCTTTCAGAACGTCGCGGGACTTGGGTCCGGCGATGGCAAAAACGCCCCACTGAGTGGTCACGTCCTGGATTTCGATATACCCGAACTCCTCCATCTTGTCCTCGGCCGCCTTGCGCAGATAGTCGGCGTCGTATTCGGTCCAAGCACCGGCAGAGACGATATAGTAGTTGTTCTCACCATTGCGGACGATGGTGTATTCGGTGCGGGTGGTGCCGTGCGACGTCAGCGCGTAGGTCAGGTTGATGCGACCGACCTTGGGCAGCTTATTGCAAGTGAACCAATCCAGGAACTGGGTCGCGCCGGGGCCTTTGACGACATGTTTGGTGAAAGCCGAAGCGTCGATCAGGCCAACGCCTTCGCGGATCGCCTTGGCTTCTTCGACGGCGTACTGCCACCAGCCACCACGACGGAACGACCGGCTTTCCTTGTCGAAGTTGTCAGACGCATCGACGGGGCCGAAATAGTTCGGACGTTCCCAGCCATTGACCCAGCCGAACTGTGCGCCGCGTGCTTTCTGACGGTCATAGGCCGGAACGGTGCGCAGCGGACGGCAAGCTTCACGCTCTTCGTCGGGGTGGTGCAGGATGTAGACGTGTTCGTAGCACTCTTCGTTCTTGCGCGCCGCAAACTCGGTTGTCATCCAGTTGGACGAATACCGTTTGGGGTCCAGCGAGGCCATGTCGATCTCGGCTTCTCCATCGACCATCATCTGCGCCAGATAATAACCGGTGCCACCAGCAGCGGTGATACCGAAGCTGAAACCCTCGGCCAGCCACATGTTGCGCAGACCCGGAGCCGGGCCAACCAGCGGGTTGCCGTCGGGGGTATAGCAGATCGGGCCGTTGAAATCATCTTTCAGGCCGGAGTCAGCGCAGGAAGGCACCCGTTCTGCCATCGCCATATACTGATCTGCGATACGATCAATGTCCAATGGAAACAGATCGGCACGGAAGCTGTCCGGCACGCCGTATTCGAAGCGCGCTGGTGCCCCGTGCTCGTAGATACCCAGAATCCAGCCCCCGCGCTCTTCGCGCGCGTAGGATTCGTTGTCGGCGTCGCGCACAACGGGGTGCTCGGGGTTGCCGGCTTCACGCCATTTGACCAGCTCGGGGTCTTTGTCCATGACGATGAAGGTATGCTCGACCGGGATTGCAGGCATCTTGATGCCCAGCATCTTGGCGGTGCGCTGCGCATGGTTGCCCGATGCAGTCACAACGTGTTCGGCCGTGATGACGACCTGCTCGTCGGATGGGACAAGGTTGCCGCCCTGTTCGACCATCTTGGTGCAGGTGACTTCCCAATGGGTACCGTTCCAGTGGAAGGCATCAGCCTGCATTTTGCGGACGATATCAACGCCTCGTTGGCGGGCACCTTTGGCCATGGCCTGCGTGACGTCTGCGGGGTTAATATAGCCGTCCTCGGTGTGATAGATCGCACCTTTCAAATCGCCGGTTTCGATCAGCGGCCAGCGGTCTTTGATCTGATCCGGGGTCAACCATTCGTATTTTACGTCGCATGTCTCAGCAGTGGATGCATAGAGCATGTATTCGTCCATACGATCCTGCGTCTGTGCCATGCGCAGGTTGCCGACCACCGCAAAGCCCGCGTTCAGGCCGGTTTCTTCTTCGAGCGTCTTGTAGAAGTCGACCGAATACTTGTGGATGTGGGTCGTCGCGTAAGACATATTAAACAGCGGCAACAGGCCAGCTGCGTGCCATGTCGAGCCCGAGGTCAGCTCGTCCCGTTCGATCAACATCACATCGTCCCAGCCTGCTTTGGCCAGGTGATAGGCAATCGAGGTTCCAATGGCGCCACCGCCAACGACCAGTGCTTTGACTTGGGTTTTCATAACCGGGCGTCTCCCCTTGAATTCAGCTGACACCATATGGCGCAGTTAAGGGGCGACGCGCGACATTCATCCGACCAGTGATGGGAAAAAAACGACCCTAAACCCGAATGCAGGTCCAAGATCGGTCATTCCGCCGCAATGTTCACCCGCTTGAACTGCAGCGTTTACTGGTTCCGACTGTAATGCAGACCAGTTTGCCTCGGTCCTCGTTGGGTTTCTGCGCTGCGGGTTCCTGTGGTTTGGAAACACGGGCTTCTGCCTCATCTACGCTGTCTGCGAGACCAACACGCGATGACACCGAATCCAGATAGCCTTTCATGTTCAGACCGTTTTCCGATGCTTTGGCCTGCTGATGATAGTCCAGCCCCGCGACGGCCAATCCGCAGATTGCCACAAAGCCTGCCAAGTATTTTGCACTCATATCGACCACCTGTTTGCGTTCGGCTTTTAAAAACCAAAACAACTGGACGTTTTGACGGCACAAAACGGACCAGATCAGGAAAATTATTATGGACGACCAGACAGTATCTTGCCGGGGTTCATTATGTTGTCAGGATCCAACGCGGCCTTGATCGCTGCCATATACCGCGTTGCACCCCCTAGTTCTTTTATCAGATAAGGCTGCTTGCCCTGCCCAATGCCGTGTTCACCAGTGCAGGTGCCTTCCATTGAAATGGCCAGATCATTCAACCAGCCAACAAAGGCGTCGGCCTTAGCGACCTCTTCTGTATTTTCCATATCGATCAGCAACAGCGTGTGGAAATTCCCGTCCCCCACATGGCCCACAACCGGAGCAAGCAAGCCAAGTTCGGCTGCCTTTCTTTGGGTCTGGGTCACACATTCGGCCAGACGTGAGATCGGCACACAAACATCCGTAGAGATTCCCTGCGCACCGGGACGCAGTTGTAGACACGCCCAATACATATCATGCCGCGCCTGCCACAGCTTGTTCCTCTCTTCGGTGGTCGATGTGGCGGCAAAGTCTGTACCCCCGAATTCTTCTGCGATCTGGCCAAACGTTTCAGCCTGTTCAACCGCGCCGCTTTCCGAGCCATGAAACTCCAGCAACAAGAGCGGCGTAGCGGGAAGGCTGAGCCCCGAATAGGCATTGGCAGCCTGAACCGAAAGCTCATCCAAAAGTTCGATCCGAGCGACCGGAATGCCATACTGAATGGTCATCATCACAGCACGGCAGGCCGCGTCCACCGTTGGAAACGAGCATCGGGCCGAACTGATGGCTTCGGGGATGCCTTGCAGCCGCAAGGTCAGTTCAGTGATGATCCCAAGCGTGCCTTCTGCTCCGATCAAAAGGCGGGCCAGGTCATACCCCGCTGACGACTTCTTGGCCCGGTGCCCGGTACGGATGATTTGACCGTCCGGCATGACCGCCTCAAGGCTCAGAACATTGTCCTTCATTGTTCCATACCGCACCGCATTGGTGCCCGAGGCGCGGGTAGCGGCCATCCCACCCAGCGAGGCATTGGCCCCGGGGTCTATCGGAAAGAACAGACCCTGATCCCGTAGATGCGTGTTCAGCGCCTCGCGCGTCACGCCTGGTTGTACGACGCAGTCCAGATCTTCGGCATGAACAGCAAGCACGCTGTCCATTTGCATCAGATCGACCGAAATGCCCCCTGCGGGCGCATTCACGTGCCCTTCCAGCGACGTGCCCGTGCCAAAAGGGATCACAGGCACCCGATGCGCGGCACAGGCTTTAACGATGTCTGAAACCTCTTGCGTGTTCTGCGGGAAAACCACGGCATCCGGACTTTGGTTTTCGATCCATGTCGTGGTGTGACCATGCTGTTCGCGGATTGCGGTGCTTGTTTGCAGCCTGTCACCGAAACGTTGTTTGAGAATGCTGATCGCCGTTTCGATGCCTGTTTCATTTCTTGGCAAGACTTTTGCTTGTACCATCGTCATCCTCTCTGCCCCAACGCATGGCTTGCCTTTCAGGACATGACTGAAAGGCTCGCAAACGGTGGCAATCCTCATACATACCCGGGGCTTATTCGCCTAGCGCAATACCTTCGCGGCGCGGGTCCGCTCCGCCGCTTAGCCCTTCACCGATTTCAATGGCATGCAAACCCGATGTCAGGTCACGCGGATTGACCTCAAAACCTTGCAGCACCAGCGCATCCGTGAACCCTTCGGCTGCGGTGCCCGCCTCGACATCGTAGGTTCCGAAACGATTGACCAGATGCGGCAGGGACAGCGCTTGCTGTACGTCCATATCCCAATCGGCCCAGGCGATAATCGATTTCGCGACATAACCGATGATGCGGCTGCCACCTGGCGATCCAATCGCCAGAACCGGTGCACCGTCCTGCATCACAATGGTCGGGCTCATGGACGAACGCGGGCGTTTTCCGGGTTCCAGCCGGTTGGCAATCGGCACACCGTCGCTATGGGTTTTGAACGAGAAATCCGTCAGCTCGTTGTTCAGAAGAAACCCGTTCGTCATCAGACGCGAACCAAAGCCGTTTTCGATGGTCGTTGTCATCGACAGAACGTTGCCATAGCTGTCCACAATCGAGATATGCGAGGTCGAGGGAAGCTCGAGCGAGACATCATCCGCCCAGTTCAGCGCATGGTCGAATTCGGGTTGGCCCGGCGCGGTTTCCGCCAACGCAGCTTCGGTGTTCAACAAAGCCGCACGCTGCGCAAGATAATCCGGATCAACCAACCCCTTTGTCGGCATGGGAACAAAATCACTGTCGGCCATGTAACGACCTCGGTCCGCAAAGGCGAGGCGCGAGGCGTCTCCGATCAGCCGCCAAGCTTCCGCGCTTTCTGGGCCCATTGCTGCCAGATCATAGCTGTTTAGCATCCCCAAAATCTGTCCCACGGTCAGCGCACCAGAGGATGGCGGCCCCATGCCACAGACTTCATACGCGCGGTATGCAGCACAAACCGGTTCGCGTTCGATCACCTGATACAGCGCCAGATCAATGCCGGACAGAACACCCGGATTGCCCGGAGCGTTCCGCACCGTGCGGACAATATCTGCAGCAATCTCACCGCCATAAAACCCTGCGGCCCCGTCGCTGGCCAATACACGCAAGGTATCTGCGTAGGCCGGATTGGTCAGCCGTTGCCCTTGCTGCAAAAGCTCTCCGCCCGGCAGAAAGTAAGCGGCCGTTTCGGGAAAACGCGACAGGCGTTCGGCGTCGTTTTCAACAAGGCTGGCCAAGCGTGGCGAGACCAGGAAACCTTCATCTGCCAACCGGATGCCATCGGCGAACAAGCCGGGCCAGGACGAGCGGCCCCAGCGGCGATGCGCCTCTTCAAGCAGGGCTGGCGTGCCCGGCGTTCCTACGGACAATCCTCCGACGACCGCATCAAAGAATTTCAGCGGTTCGCCCTGTTCATCCTGAAACAGCCTTGGTTTGGCTGCCTGCGGTGCGGTCTCGCGCCCGTCCAGCGTTGTCATCCGACCAGTAGCTGCGTCGTACCAAACCAAGAACGCGCCGCCGCCCAGGCCAGAGGATTGCGGTTCAACCAGACCCAACACAACCTGCACGGCCACCATTGCATCAGCAGCGGACCCGCCTGCGCGCAGTACTTTGGCCCCGGCTTCAACGGCCAGTGGATTGGCGGCGGCCACCATCCAGTTCTCAGATGTAACCGGGACGCCGTCCAACTTGGCTTCAAGCGCAGCGATGACCTCTTCGGTCAGAGCCTGCACCTGCCCTTGTGTGGCGGTTTCGGGCGCAACGGCATCAGCTGCTTCCTGAGCAAAGCCTGGCGCTGAAAAAACAAATGCCGAAAGCAATAAAGCGGAAAAACATCTCATTTGGTCAAATCCTCCAATACTTTATTTATTTTCAGCCTAGTAAGCAATGCAACCGAACTGCAAGAGTTGGCAGCACAAGCGCAGGGTTGCGGCAGAGATTCGCGACAGTAGCTATGCTTCAGCCTCATCCCGATCCTTCTCAAACCGATCCATTCCAATGAATTCGGGCAACCAGCATTCGCGCCGCGACACCCAACATTCATAGGTCGGCGTCAATTGGTTAGGCTCATCGAGGCATCCCAAATGCACCTCAACCTCGGAACCGCTGCGCGCAAACACCGGAGAGCCGCAAGTTGGGCAAAAGAACCGATCTGCATAGCCCTGTGAGGGGCCGGAAATCTTGACCGCACCGCTAGGGAATATTGCTGCGGCATAAAACAAAGCCCCATGATGCTTACGACAGTCCACGCAATGGCAAATCCCAACCCGAAGGGGACGGCCCGAAGCAGAAATGCGCAAACGTCCGCAGCGACATCCCCCTTCAAACAGGTTCATTCAGGCTCCTTTCCGGCGGCTCACAGCATTGAGGGCACAACCTGATCTGGCGGACGGTGGCCATCTTCGAAGGTCTTGATGTTGATGATAACTTTCTCACCCATTTCGATCCGCCCTTCCAGCGTGGCCGATCCCATGTGCGGCAAGAGCACAACATTGGGCAGCTGACGCAGCCGCGGGTTCACATCAGTACCCTGTTCGTAGACGTCCAGCCCTGCCCCTGCGATTTCGCCCGCACGGATCATCCGCGTCAGGGCGTTTTCGTCGACAACTTCACCACGTGACGTGTTTACGATCACGGCTGACGGCTTCATCAGCTTCAGTCGGCGTGCATTCATCAGGTGGAAGGTCGATGGGGTCGATGGGCAGTTGACCGAGATCACATCCATTCGCGCCACCATCTGGTCAAGGCTTTCCCAATAGGTCGCCTCTAACTCCTGCTCGATTTCGGGCCGCAGCCGGCGGCGGTTATGATAATGCACTTGCATTCCAAACGCACTTGCTCGCCGCGCAACGGCCTGTCCAATTCGACCCATACCCAGAATTCCCAAACGCCGCCCCCCGATGCGCCCGCCAAGAAAGGCGGTTGGAGCCCAGCCGGTCCAATCACCCTGCTGCATCACGCTCAACCCTTCGGGAATGCGGCGCGTGACGGCCAGGATCAGGGCCATTGTCATGTCGGCGGTGTCATCAGTCAGCACACCCGGCGTGTTCGAAACCAGAATGCCGCGCTGCCGGGCTGTGGACACATCAATATTATCGACGCCCGCCCCATAATTGGCGATCAGCTTAAGGTTTTCACCTGCCTGCCCCAGCAGGCCGCCGTCGATCGTGTCGGTCACCGTAGGCACAAGCACATCGGCTTCCTGTACCGCGGCCACAAGCTCATCTCTTGTCATGGGCGTGTCGTCATCGCGCAGGCGCACATCGAACAACTCGCTCAACCGGGTTTCAACTGCTTCGGGCAACCGTCGCGTAACGACAACACTCAGACGTTCTCTTGGCACCTCGGCCCTCCCACTGCTTTGCAAACAGACGCGCGCCATGTCATCGTGGCGCAGGATAAGGCGGGGCACAAGAACCCCAGTGGCATTGAGTCGACCTTTTTTCAAAACCGGATCAACAGGCATAAGAGCAGGCAGTCAGTGAGTGGTATTCGACCGGTAAAACGCCAATGTCTGGCGGCGATATCCGTATTTCTGGTCATGTTCAGCTCTTGGGCTGCGCATGCCGAGGACAAGCGCGGATCGGTTACCAACCTTCCCCTGCCCCGCTATGTTTCAATGAAAGCCGCTGAAGGGAACGTTCGGCGCGGGCCGTCGCTGAGCCATCGAATCGATTGGGTATTCAAGCGGCGCGGGATGCCGCTGCAAGTCACGGCTGAATACGGCAACTGGCGCAAAGTTCAGGACCGCGACGGCGCCGGTGGGTGGGTTCACTATGCTTTGTTGTCTGGTGTACGCACGGTGCTGATCGAATCCGACATGCTGCCTGTATATGTGCGCCCCGATCCGGATTCGCCTGTGAACGCACATTTCGAGACTGGCGTCGTGGCCCGCCTTGGCACGTGCTCGCTGGATTGGTGCCGGATCACGGCCGGTGGCTATCGGGGCTGGACGCTGAAATCGAATCTCTGGGGCGTCGATCCAACCGAAATCCGCGAATAAAGCACCTGCCGCTTGTTGCACAGGTCACGAAGCACAAGCGGTTTGAATTCCCCACTCGTTTGCGATGTAACTAGGGCAAACGGAGGACCCTATGCGCGCAGTGACCTATTCCGCTTTCGGAGACGCAGCCGAAGTTCTGAAGCTGAAAGACCTTCCTCCGATACCTCCCGGACCGGGTGAGGTCACCGTTGAGTTGGCGTTTTCGGGCGTCAACCCTTCGGACATCAAGGCCCGGTCTGGGACCCGGCCAGGCGTGACGGAACCTCCTTTTCCGCTGATCATCCCGCACAGTGACGGATCCGGTGTGATCACTGCCGTCGGGGATGGCGTACCCACATCCCGGATCGGTCAGCGCGTGTGGGTCTGGAATGGACAATGGAAGCGCGCATTCGGAACAGCTGCAAGTTACATCACCTTACCCAGCGACCAGGCTGTTGATCTGCCGGACGCGGTGTCGCTTGAGACCGGAGCGATTCTGGGCATCCCCGGACTGACCGCCTGCCACGCCGTGTTTTCGGGTGGGCTATCCAAAAACCAAACAATCCTGATTCATGGCGGGGCTGGCACGGTTGGGTATCTTGCCGTTCAACTGGCAAAATGGGCAGGCGCGCGCGTTATCACAACGGCAAGCCCACGCAACTTTGACAGAGTACACGCAGCAGGCGCGGATGTCGTACTCGATTATGCCAGCCCAGATCTTACGGAACTGATTCTGGACGCAAACGGCGGACAAGCGATCCATCGTATCGTAGATGTCGAATTAGGATCAAACATCGAAACAAACGCCACTGTGGTCGCCGAGAACGGCCGGATAAATGCGTATGGGTCTGCCCAAAACATGGCACCGGTTTTTCCGTTTGGAGCGATGATGTTCAAAGCTGCAACGCTTGAGTCGATCCTGATCTATCTGCTGCCTGCTAACTTGCGCGCTGCCGCTGTTGAAACCCTTCATCGTGCGTTGGTCGAAGGAGCGCTGACCTGCCCGGTCCAGAACGTCTTTGCACTGGAGGACTGCGCTGCTGCTCATGACGTGGTTCAGGGTGGAAATCGCGTAGGGGCCGTCTTGATCAGCACCAAATGAGTGCTCGAAATTATTTTCTGGCGCTCACATTTTTTTGCCAAATAGCTCTTGAACACCGCCAACAACAATCGTAGATAGCCGCTCACCGTTGGGGTGTAGCCAAGTGGTAAGGCAGCGGTTTTTGGTACCGTGTATCGTAGGTTCGAATCCTACCACCCCAGCCACAACTCCCTAAGCTATTGCGAATTAACTATAAGCGTGCAAATTTCACTCGGTTCGTGCAAATCGATGTCAATAAGTTTGTCTACTCACACTGTGTCGATGATCTACCACCATCTGTGCATTTCTATTGAAAGCGCAGAACACTAGTTTTCCTCAGATAATTGCTGCTGGCTTTTTGTATCGAGCCACGGGTGGTTGATGCAAAGGCCGCTTCTAGGGTTCGCTCCAGATTTGTTGGTTCCGTTCCCAGATCTTCTCGCCAATCAGGCAGTCATAGTCTGAGGGTGAGATGTATTGCGCCTTCATAACCTCTCCTATTGCTGGAACTAACCCAATTTCCAGCACCAGTTTTCGTCGTACGGCCTCCGCAAAGCCTTGCCAGTCAAGCACCGGGATTACGAATGAACCAGGCCCGCCCGTAACACAGTTCTGGTAGTAGACATCAAGATCGTCGAGGTGCCACTGACTCCCCATACCTTCACGGGTCATCAGCGGTAACCCATTTATGGTGATCGACTTCGACAATACTGCCTCACGGGCTTGCAAAACCGGGCGACCCTGATTGTTAGGCCCGTCGCCAGAAACGTCGATAACTTTACGCAGACCTTCGAATTTGTTCCCTTCGATCATCGTTGCCCCGAAGATCAGGGCCTCAGAGATTGAAGTGCGGCGCAAGGCGGGATCGAAACGCGTGGTCAGAACACCCGCAAACTCCTCCAGATCAGCGCGCGTTTCTAACAGCATCCAGTCAACAATAACGTCTTGTGTTCCCGCCCACTCGACGTATGTCAAAGCCACCCGTTGCAAAGGGCCCGACTGAACAGCGGCGAAAACTTCATCCGACATCAAGGCTGCGGCGTAACCCTGCCGCTGAATCTCGAGTTCTCGCTCAGTCATCGACCTTGAAACATCGACAAGAAGGGCCAATTCCAGATCGACTTCAATTTTCTCAGACGCGACAGGAGTTGCCGAGAGAGAGGCAATTGCGACAACTGTCAGGAGCAAGTTACGTAGCATCAGTTAACGGATGGCGCGATGTGCTGTTAAGTCAAGCTTCAAGTGGTTGATCAAGTTTTTGTGGACAAAAAACTCTACAATACGACGGCTTGGTTCAATCGTTGAGGATACGAATGTCACTTAAGCGGAGTTACTGGTATCACCCAATTGCGGACCTTCAAATCCGAACTTTGAAAATCCAGCTTGCGCCGCAAAACGAGGGATCAGTGTACCCGTTTGAAACTTCCATACTGCACGCCCCTTTACTCTCACCGGGGTTTTGGACAAAACCGATTTGTCCGCCATCAGCACCCATGGAACAGACTAGGTTGATTGCGTAGCGGAGGATT
>NZ_WVRF01000039.1:0-1511 GCF_013110775.1 Ruegeria sp. HKCCD7296 | reverse complement strand
TGTCCGTCATCGAATGATTTGGAACACGAGCGTTTGATTGGCTTAGGAGGATCAGGCTCGCCGTAGTTTCAATCTACGCCGCGTTCTGATGATGCCGCAAGCGGCGTTTCTGGATTGTCTGGTGTTTGATTTCCTTTCTGCGTCTGAGGATTGTTTCGGCTCGACCGAAATAGACATCGGCGGGTGTCAGATTGCTGATGCTCTCGTGGTATCGGTTGTGGTTGTAGTGATTGATGAAGTCGCCGATGGCCTGTTCGAGCGCTCCTTGCAGATAGTAGTTTTCCATCAGGACACGGTTCTTCATCGTCTGATGCCATCGCTCAATCTTGCCCTGGGTCTGCGGATGGTTGGGCGCTCCCCGAACATGATCCATACCCTGCTCATCCAGCCATTTCGCCAACTCGCCAGAGATGTAACTGCTGCCGTTGTCGCTGAGCAGCCGGGGCTTGTGGGCAACGGTGACACTGTCACAACCTGATGCAGCCAAAGCGTCTTCCAGTGTTCCTGTGACATCGTCAGCTTTCATCGTGGTGCAAAGGCGCCAAGAGACAACGTAACGGCTGTAATCATCCAGGATCGTAGACAGGTAGAACCAGCCCCAACCGATGACTTTGAGATAGGTGAAGTCGGTCTGCCAAAGCTGGTTCGGCCGCACAGTCTTCTCATGGAATTCATCCGCCGCTTTGATGGTGATGCAGGCTGGGCTAGTGATCAGATCTTGTGCCTTCAGAAGCCTGTAAACACTGGCCTCAGAAACGAAGTAGCGCCTGGTGTCGGTGAACCGCACCGCAAGCTCGCGGGGCGATAACTCGGGTTCTTCCAGAGCCAGTTCCACGATCTGCTTGCGCACCTTGTCGGGGATGCGGTTCCAAACCCTACCTGGCCGGGAATGGCGATCCTCAAGCCCGGCCTCGCCGAAAGACAGATACCTGTCGTACCAGCGGTAGAAGGTCGTTCTGGGAATGCCGAGCTTTTCCAGTGTGCGTTTGATCGGCAGGTGCGAACCGTCAACCAGCCGGATGATCTCAAGCTTTTCGGATGCGGGATATCTCATTCGTCGTCTCCCCCATCCTCGAACATGCTTTTTTTGAGCAGCCGGTTCTCAAGGGTCAGGTCGGCGACTACCTCTTTCAGCGCCGACGATTCCGCTCTCAAATCCTTCACCTCAGAGCTGGTAGCCTGGCGTGCGGTATCGCCAGCCAACCGCTTCTTACCGGCCTCAAGGAACTCTTTCGACCAGCTGTAATACAGGCTCGTAGCTATTCCTTCACGGCGACACAGCTCCGCTATGCTGTCTTCACCACGAAGCCCATCCAACACAATACGGATCTTCTCCTCTGCCGAATGCTGGCGCCGTGTCTTCCTGCGGATGTCTTTGACAACTCTCTCTACTGACGCTTTCTGTTTCCCGGATTTCATTCTCATCTCCACTCTCTGATGGTTACGATGAGCCTGAAATCCTCCGCTACGCAATCAACCTAGTCTGTTCCATGGGTGCTGATGGCGGACAA
>NZ_WVRF01000034.1:0-4091 GCF_013110775.1 Ruegeria sp. HKCCD7296 | reverse complement strand
TTTTTCGGCCCGTGAATCACGCAACCAAACGGAAATCAATGGGTCCTGAGCCTAGCAGCATCCTGGATGCCGATTTGGATTTTCTTAGTGACGGGGGCATTACCGCGCTGGGATACGGAGGATCGTTGGTTGCTGAATTTAATCGTCGTTGGGCGAATGACTATGAACTCGATCTGCGATTTAGGCATACGCACATCATTCTGGAACCGCTGGACACCGATCTTGTTGGTCAGGCCGAAGCGATATCAACCGTAGCCTGGTCCCGGGTCAGAGTGCCAACGGGTGTTCGGGTGTTCTCCCAGCCCACGCGTTGGGTTGGTGAAGTATCGGCCTCTTATATCCCGGGTGATCAGGGAATCGTTTTGGACAGTGAGTGGCTTGCCCAGTTGGGCGCCGGGATTGAGCTGGACCTGTCCAAAAACGACTCTGCCTGGGTCGAAGAGCTGCGCCTTATGGCTCGTATTGCGAAAGGCGACAATATTGAAGGTTACTCAGTCGGTGTAGCCATAAAATTCTTAGATCAGGGACCTGACATTCGGAGGACTTCTGAGCTTCCGTTGGATGAAGTTCGGATTTCCTTGAAGTAGTGCCGCCCGCGGTTCGGGAGAGATTGGTACGCTCGGTTTGGACCGGCCTCCCGTAATGAGTCTGAACCGGTTTGTCTTGCCACATGTCTGTGGAATGCGCGCTTGAAACAGCCGTTACCAACACCGCAAGGGTGACAATCACCGAAATTGTCCATCTGTACGTCATCAAAAGCCTCCTTCGGTATTACCCGTATTCCAAGATGGCTTTCAGTTAGGAATGTGATGGGATTGGTGGGAGGAAGTAACATGTTGCTATACAGTAATTTACATTGGCAAACTTGATGACGTGACGATGCAGGAGAATTGCCGTGCCAGAAAAATTTGACAAAGCGGATATCCTGAAACAGCTGGAACGCATTGTAACATCCGAAGACTTTGATGGCAGCGCGAGGACAAAATCGTTTCTTGAGCACCTTGTTCACCGTGAGCTTGAAGGGCGCGGCGATGAATTAAGGGGAACCGCCCTGGCTATGGATGTTTTTGGACGAGGTGCTGACTTTGATCCCAATGTGGATCCGATTGTCCGTATCGAGGCTGTCAAATTACGCAAAGCGCTGGACTATTATTACCTGACCTCGGGGGCCAATGACCTGGTGTCTATAGCTATCCCCAAGGGGCAATATCGCCCGCAGTTTGAAAAAAATTTTGCTAAGGAAAAAACGCAAGGGAAATCGCTGGTAGACGGTGCTGGATGGCCAATTTTGGGCATCTGTGCCTTTTCCGGATCAGATACGATACGTGCCCGGTTTTTTCGCGATGGTTTTCCCGAGGAACTGGGGCTTGAGCTTGCACGATTTGCCCATATCCGCGTTCTGACGGGGTATGATGACGCGCCTTCGGACGATACTTCGGCGCACTTCATACCGCATTGTGACTATGTTCTGGATGGAACAGTGAGGGACGCCCAATCCAGCCTGCGTCTGATTATGCAACTTAAAAGAGCTAGTGATGGATCAATTTTGTGGTCTGATCGGCGCGATTTTGATCCGGACAACATGGACTGTTTTGATTTTCAGGAACAAGTAGCAAAAAAATGCGCGGTGAAAATAGCCGACGCTTACGGAGTTGTCGCCACGGATGCACCAGAGCGTTTCACAAGTCGCGCAACATCCGGGCAAAGTGCATATCAGGCTTTATTGGCTTTCCATGCTCACCTGCGTACATCCAGATCAGGCAGCTTACAGCAAATGATGAATCTTGCTCTGAATGCTACCGAAAACAATGACTCCGGAGGTTTGGCCCATGCCTTGGTTGCGCTGGGGTATGTGGAGGAAGTTGCGCTCGGCCAAAAACGCCTGAGTGCGGTATTGGAACAAGGGAAGGCCCATGCAGAAAAGGCTGTTGCGCTTGAACCACAATGTCAGGAAGCCCTGTTTGCTGCGGCTATTTACGCGCAGATGGCTGGGGACAGTCCACGGTTTGAGCGCTTGATCGGCGCCGCGATACAGGCCAATCCCAACGGTGCCTTGTTGATCGCATTAGCAGGAGCATGGTTGGCGCTTGTGAGCGACATAAAGTTGGGCGGCCAAATGGTACGGCAGGCTTTGGACATTAATCCACTGTTGCCAATCTGGACGAATATCATCCTGTGTCTCGAAGATGTCGAAAAAGGAGATTACGTATCGGCCTCAGAAAAAGTGCGCCTGATTGATGCCCGTGAACATGCAGGTGATTGGCTGTTGATTGCTGCTATTCACGGACTGGCAGGCGAGGCTGAGTTGGCAGACGATGCGCTGTCGAACTTTCCATCCGATCAATTTACGCTCGACGAATATCTTAGCGATCTCCCTTATGCAGCCGGCGTTGTGGATTTAATACGGAGAGGCACAAAGCACTTGGCTTCGGATGAGATGTGATACTAGCGGAATTGGTACTATGGCCGGACCATTAACGTGCGGGCGTCGTACGATATCCAGAGCTTGGGAACTTAGGAACAGATTATGAATTCTTCGATGGTTGAAGGTCGGCACGAGCTCGAAATTCGCGCCATGAATGTGGGAATGGTGGGAAATTTGTTCATGGCTGCGGCTGGGATTGTTGCCGCGTATTATTCCCATTCTCAGGCTATTCTGGTGGACGGGCTGTTTTCACTTATCGGCTTTACTTCTGCTGTGTTTGGAAAACGGGTGGCACGTAATGCGCAAAAGAAACCGGACAAATTTCGCCCCTATGGTTATGCTGGCGATGAAGCGCTGTTTACCACCTTCAGATCGCTGTCTTTGTTAGGATTGGTGGTCTTCGCGATTTCCAACGCCGCCCTGAGCATTGCGGGATACCTGAACGGAGAAGCCCAAACGGAGTTGGTGTTTGCTCCGATGGTTGGGTACTTTGTTGTTGTCGGTCTCACCTGCCTGCTGCTTTGGGGGTTTCACACCCGTTCGTGGCTGAAGACCGGAAAGCAAAGTGACGTTCTGCGGCTGGAAAAGAAAGCGGCCGCATTTGACGGCATCATCACCTTTGCTGCTGCAGTTGGACTTTTGGGCATTCATTTCTTCAAAGATGGTTTTCTGGCACCAATTGTGCCTGTCGGGGACTCAATCATAGTGCTTGTTCTATGTGCGACCGTCATCGTGCAATATTTCAGGGACTTTATGTCAGGCGTGCAAGAATTGGCAGGGGCAACTGCGGCACCTCAGCACATTGCTGCGGCACGCAGGGCCGTGCGTGACACATTGCGCTCAGACGGGGGCACACTAATTGATCTGTCCGTATCGAAGCTGGGGCGTGGTTATACTATTATGGTTTACTATGATCCGCAGCTTCCTTGCCTGGCCGCGCGGATTGACCAGCTTACGTTGCAACTCCAAACGGAACTTTCGGCTATTTTCGAATCGCTGGATGTTATCGTGGTCGTGTCTCAGCAGGGAAGGGTTTTGGAACCTGCTTGAGCTGGAAGTTTACTGAAAACCGGCATCAAAGCTGGCTTTCAATCGGAAGCCAGCCGGAAACTTTCGCAATCAATTTGCGCCAGATCCCTGCTGATGGTTCTTGGGGCAATAGCTTGTTGCTCTTTGACGCAGTTTCTTCCCACTGTAGTTTTCCGGCTTCACTTATCGACACCTTGTAGGTGTAGACCGGTAGAGCCGCATCCAGCTGTTTCTGGATTTCTTCGGCAAGGCCAGGGCTGCGGATCAACATTCCGATTTCCGAGTTCTGCCGAACGGACCTTGGATCAACATTTGCAGATCCCACGAAAACATAAGCCCTATCTATCAAAGCAATTTTTGTATGAAGGGTCAACGGTATCTCCACACCCTCTTTCGAACGCGAAGTACTGGCACGAACCTCAAAGAAGTTTACTCCGGCCAATAACAGGCGTTTACGATACCTTGCATAATGGCCATGGGTGTAGGGATGATTGGTTGAGGCAAGAGAATTTGTCACTATCGTAACATCAATGCCGTTTCTGACCAGTTTCTCCAGATACTCCGTGCCGTACTCCTCGGGTAGGTGTTGTCACGTTAACCGTCGTTCGGTTGCTCATGCTTGGATTTGGACATAGGT
>NZ_WVRF01000038.1:0-1573 GCF_013110775.1 Ruegeria sp. HKCCD7296 | reverse complement strand
CTCTGCAATCGCGCTCGCCGCACTCGTTATCTTTTGGCTATGAGTCCTGAGCCTAATATCGGTGGACCGTCGCACACAGCCCAAGCCGTAAATGTTGAATAGAATGCGGCCTGACCCCTAATCTGGCTGGCTTTAGCGACTGCGGTCCCCTCGAAGATTTCATCAAGGGGGTTCTCAATTTCCGATAGCAGACCTTGATTTAATTTTGTCCAACGTTTGCTCTGCAGGTATCTCAGCCTAAATCGCAGCGCGAAATTGACACGCAAAAAAGCACTGTTTTATGCGATACGTGTCAAGGATTGGTAGGGGCGATAACATACAGAGCTTTCAATGCTTCGCTGGGCTCTATCCCCGGCAAGGCAATACGGAAAATCTCCTCCATTGTACCTTGAGCATACATCTCTGACAAAATTCGATCTACAAGCAATCGAAAATCATAATCTCCTTTCGGTATCGCTAATCCTTGCTTTTCTATCGTCAATATTTCTTGGGATAACTTGAATTTGCCCTTTAGCCCGGCAGCAATGTAGTTGACTAATAAAATCGACTGATCTGCAAAATACGCATCGATTTCGCCGTCTCGCAGCGCCTTGATGCCGTCTGGGTGTGAGGCGAACCGTACCATATTTGCATCGATACTTGCCGCCTCAAAGGAATTGAGAACGGATGCCTCTGTTGTTGTGTTGCTTCTCATGCCAACCCTCTTACCCGCTAGCGCACTCATGGTGCCCTCGGCCTCGATTGGCAGTAATATGGACGTGCCGTCGACATAAATTGGAATCGAAAAATCAACAACTTCGCGACGGGAAAGTGTTATGGTTGCAGCCCCACAAAGCACATCGACTTCTCCTGAGGCAATTTTGTCGAAACGATCCTTGGCGTCGACCGGAATGAACTGGACGTTTAATTCCTTTAATTCAAGCTTCTTCGCAAGACTCTGCGCGACCCGATCGCAGATTAACGGTGACAATCCAAACGGCCGACCTTGATCGTTGAGGTAAGATAGTGGCGCAGCGTCTGTTCGAAAACCAAATCGGATTTCGTTGTTTTTTGTTATCCTTTCGATTGTCTGAGCAACCGCTCCGGTTGTGAAAAGAGCCGTTGCAATAAGTACAGATAGCAAGCGCATGGGTTTTCCTTCTTTGTCCGGTTTCCATTCCATTGGAGGTACGAATTATCCTATGTCGAGATCAAAACACATTGAGACGCAAAGTAGGCTGATAGTTGATAGCAAGAGTCGCTTGGCGAGGAAAGAAAACCACATCCTTGCACCATGGGTAGCTAACTCAGTTAGATAAAAGCAAAGCCTATTAGGCCGGGCTTATGTGCAAATGTCTAGTATGGGTTAACTCATTTGGATGCCACGGTGTCTTTGCCCCCTAGAGTTGGGCCACTACTTTTGCCGAGAAGGGGGAACAAGAAATGGCTCGGAGCGGCTCTTCGTTCCGATCTGACGAGCGGCTGTTATTTGGACCAAGCCTTGACCACAACATCCAACAATAAAATCGGTTAGTACAAGACACCAGGTCCGTTTGTAGATTATCCTTTGGAAAGCTACTTTTTCAGGCTTAAG